>NZ_CP145607.1:600000-847500 GCF_036884275.1 Sphingomonas kaistensis
CTCTCCCTCGGGGTCGGGGAAATCGACTCCCGGCAAGCCGACTGGCTCGGCGGAAGCGCCTGAATCCCTTTAATTTTCGAACGATCAGGCCGTTCGTACGTTGTTCTTCCATGACCGACGCGCTGTGCGCGCCACTCCAGAGCCATTCGGAGATAATCGTGACCTTCAGATATTTCGCGCCGGCGCTCGCGCTGGCGGCAACCGCCCTTACCTCCCCTGCGTCGGCTCAGCCGACCGGTCCGGACCGGATGCTCGAAGCGCAAATCCTGCTCGACCGGCAGCATCAATCGCCAGGCGTGATCGATGGCCGCGAGGGCGGCAATACCCGCCGGGCGATCCGCGCGTTCGAGCAGTCGGCGGGCCTTCCCGTCGACGGCAAGCTCGACGACGAAGTGATGCAGCGGCTTCGCGCCGCGTCGACCACGCCGCTGCTGATCGATCACACCATCGCGCCCGAGGACATTGCCGGTCTGGTCAAAGTGCCGAGCGGGATGGAAGCGCAGGCCTCGCTCGACCATCTCGGCTTCGAGACGGCCGCCGAGGCGCTGGCCGAGAAATTCCACATGAGCCAGGCTTTTCTGCGGACGCTCAATCCGGACGCCAGCTTCGTCGCGGGCGAAACGATCCGCGTGGTGCGCCCGCGCGAAACCGAACTCACGACCAAGGTCGCTCGTATCGAGGTCGACAAGGCCCGGTCCGAGGTCCGCGCTTTCGGCGCCGATGGTGCGCTATTGGCAATCTATCCCGGAACCATTGGCAGCGATCAGTTTCCCTCGCCCGACGGCGAGATGGAGGTGCGCGCCGTGGCTCCCGCGCCGACCTATTATTTCGATCCGTCGGGACGCGAATGGGGGCCGGACAAGCGCCTCACCATCGCGGCCGGTCCCAACAACCCGGTGGGCGGCACATGGATCGATCTCACCAAGGAAGGCTATGGCATCCACGGCACGCCGGACCCCCGCTTGATCGGCAAGACCGCCAGCCACGGCTGCGTCCGCCTGACCAACTGGGACGCCGCCGAGCTTGGCAAGGCGGTCGAAAAAGGCACGGTCGTGACCTTTTCCTAGGTCGACAGGCCGGGCCTAGGCGAGCGCTTCCTCGGGGGCATCGACCAGTCCGCCCTCGTCGACATCGGGCTCCTCTTCGGCGCCAACGCCGTCTTCGAGCGCCTTTTCGGCCGCCGCCAATTCGTCCGCGTCGTCGAGATAGATGCCGAACCGCGCCGCCACGTCGGGGGCATAGCGGAGGAGATCGGGGCGCAGCTTGATGATCGAGACGTCCTTGGCCTTGCCTTCCATCATCACGTCGAACTCCAGCCCTTCCATCGTCCGCATGAAGGTCGCGAATTCGAAGGGGTTGGTGAAGTCGCTATGCCCGGTCCAGATCGGCGGCAGCAGCACGGTCTTGACGCGGGCCGTCGCCTTGACCGGAGCCTTGGTCAGCTCCTTCGACTTCGCGCCCTTACCCGCCTTCGCCGCCGCGCGCTGCTTGGGCGTGATCTTGCGCTTCACTTCGCGCAATTCGGTGCGGGGCGAGGAGAAATGCATCTTGGGGCGGACCCCGTCGGGCCAGGTGGCGAGGAATTTCTCGAACGTCTCACGCATGTCGAGCCGCTCGGGGTTGAGGCACCAGAAATGCTGATAATCGAACACGCAGCGCACGCCGCAGCGTTCGGTGATCCACAGCACGTCGGCGGCGGAAAAGCGGATGTCGTCATTCTCCAGCACTAGCCGGCGCTGCACATGCTCGGGGCATTGCGCATAGCCCTCGAGCCAGCGTGCCCGCGCCACTTCGCGATCGTCGTAGACCCCGCCGACATGAGTCACGAGCACGGCTTCGGGTCCGCAGCCCATGCGGTCGAGCATCTCGGCCTGGCTCGACAGGTCCCAGATGCTTTTGCGCGTGAGCTCGGGATTGGGGCTGTTCAGCAGCACATATTGCGAGGGGTGGAAGGACAGCCGAATGTCGAGCTCGCGCGCTTTCCTGCCGAACGCCGCCAGCTCGGCATCGCTTTCCTCCACCATCTGATGGAATTGCGGCATGTCGGGATGGGTCGCGTAGGGCGCGATGTCCGAGCTTAGCCGGTACATGTCGATCTCGACCTTCTTCAGATAGTCGAGGACCTTGTCCAAAAGTTCGAGGCTGCACTTAAGGTGCGGGTCTTTTTGCCAGCGGCGGGTGTCGCTGGACTTGAGGCCGGGGACGCCCATCACCTTGACCGGAAAGCCGAGGCGCAGTGGGCGGGTGGGGTCGGTGCTCAAACGATCTGCTCCTCTGGAAAGCCAAGCTCGGCGACGAAGCGGTTCCAGTCGGGGATCCGCAGCGCGCCGCCGCTCGCGGCCTTGTGGCCGCTGCCATATTCGGTGCCGACGCCGTCGGGACGGCGCTCGGCGAAGAAACGGATGAGGTCGTGGCCGGCGCCAGTGCGCGCAGCGAAATGGACCCAGCCGGGGCGATACGACTTGTTCGCGGCAATCACGACCTTGTCGCGGAGGCGCGTGCGCCATTGCTGCGCGATCAGGGGGTGGACTTGGCACGGACTGTCGAGGGGGATCAGCGCCACCTCGCCCCGCACCTTGGGCGCGACGCGGCGGGCGACGTCCATCGCGGCTTTCACCTCTTCCTTGGCGGCGAGGAGCTCGGCCGTCTCCGGGTGAGTGCCGGACAAGAGCTCCTTGGGGCTGTCGCACTTCATCAGAAGTGCCAGCGCAGGCGAAGCATCGGCGGCGGCGGTCCGGCGCGGGGCGTTGACCAGGCTCACGGCATTGCGCAGCGCGGTCTTTCCATAGCGTTTCTGCGCCGCTTCCATCTCGGCAAAGCCCTTGTCCTCGGCCATGTCGCCGATCAGCCCCATCGCGGCGAGCCACAGCAGGTCGTCCGGACTGCCGCAGGCCCAGAAGGCGAGCAGGGCGGAGGTCGGCTCGGGCTCGTCCCCATTCCCGCTCAACACCAGCGCCTCACCCGGGATGCCGGTCGGCACGTGATGATCGATGAGGCAGGTCGGCGTGCCGGGCAGGATGTCGCCTTCGCGCACGCCAAGGTCGGTCGCGATGATGGCGGGCGGGCGGCGCTGTTCGAGTTCGATGCGCACGGCGTCGGTCCACGGCGTCTCGCCCTTGCCGACCAGTCGCACCTCGGCACCCGGAATCGAGCGCGCGAGGATCGCCACCGCCGACAGTCCGTCGGCATCGAAATGACCGAGGATCAGCGGCGGGCCGGACAGGCTTGCCAGCCACTGCTGGAAGCGCTCGCGGGTCGTCTGGGGGCCTTGCGTCATGCGAGGGGAACGAGTCGGATCGCGCTCGGCTCCGTGTCACGGACCCTTGGCCGTATTCTGCCGCCGCCCGCTCGTCGAAGCGTTGCTTGACGCCGCCCGGCCGCGGAAGCACCGTCGCGGCAACTCGTATCCGGAGATCTGTCCTTGCGTCCTCCCCTTCGCCTGCTTGCCACCCTCCTCCTCGCCGGAACCGCCGTCCAGGCATTCCCCGCCGCCGCGCAAACCGCCAATGCCGTGCCGCAGCTCAACTATACCGAGCGCAAGCTGGCGAACGGCCTCAAGGTCTACGCCCTGCGCGACACGTCGAGCCCCAACGTCTCGGTGCAGGTCTGGTACGATGTCGGCTCCAAGGACGATCCGCGCGGCCGCTCGGGCTTCGCGCACCTGTTCGAGCATCTGATGTTCAAGGCCACCCGCAACATGGTGCCCGAGCAGATGGACCGCATGACCGAGGACGTCGGCGGATTCAATAATGCCAGCACGGCGGACGATTACACCAATTACTACGAGACGGTGCCGGCCAATCACCTCCAGCGCCTGCTGTGGGCGGAAGCCGAGCGGATGGGCAGCCTCGTCGTCGACGACGCCAACTTCAAGCCCGAGCGAGACGTGGTGAAGGAGGAGCTGCGCACCGGCCTCGCGCGGCCCTATGGGCGGCTGTTCTCGCACTATCTGCCGATGGCGAGCTATCAGCGTCACCCCTACGCCCGGCCGGGCATCGGCAGCATCGAGGAACTGGACGCCGCGACCATCGACGACGTCCGCGCCTTCCACGCGACTTACTATCGTCCCGACAATGCGGTGCTGGTGGTGAGCGGCAATTTCGATCCCGCCGACCTCAACCGCTGGGTCGATCAATATTTCGCGCCGATCAAGCGTCCGGCCGGGGCGATTCCGCGGGTGACGATGGCGGAGCCCGCGCGCACCGCCGCGCGCAGCTATACGGTGACCGAACCCAATACCCCGCTGCCCGCGTTGGTGATGAGCTTCCTGCTGCCCCCCGCCAAGTCGCCCGACATGCCCGCGCTGGAAATGTTGCAGGCGGTGATGGCGAGCGGCGACAGCAGCCGCTTCAATCAGGCGCTGATCCGCACCCGCCTCGCCAGCGATGCCTCGGTCTATATCGACGACAAGCAGGGCACCGGGCTGATGGCGCCCTACGCCATCCTCGCCGGCGGCAAGACCGTGCCCGAGGTCGAAGCCGTGCTGCGCCGCGAGCTGACTCGCCTTGCGACGGAGCCGGTGACCCAGGCCGAGCTGACCGAAGCGCGCAACGAGCTGCTGACCAGCGCGCTCAAAGAACGTGAGACGGTCGAAGGCAAGGGCGACCTGCTCGCCAACGGCGTGATCATCGAAGGCGATCCCCGCGCCGCCGACAAGCGCCTCGCCGCGCTGGCACGCGTGACCCCGGCCGACGTCCAGCGCGTCGCGAAGAAATATCTCGACCTCAATACCGCGGTCACGATCCGCTACCTCCCCGCCGCCGGCGGTGCGACGGCGAGCAGCGGCGACAGGATTGCGCTGGCGCCGAGCGTCGTCACCACCCCGCTCACCGCGCCGGCCGGGATCACCGTGGTTCAGCCCGCCAGCGACGCCGAACGGGTGCGTCCGCCCGAGCCCGCCGCCCCCGTCGCGGTCAATGTGCCGCAGCCGGTCACCGCGCGGCTCACCAATGGCCTGACCGTTATCACCGTCCCGCGCACCAACCTGCCTCTGGTCAGCGCCAGCCTCGTCTCGCTCGGCGGAAGCACCGCCGATCCGGAGGGCAAGGCCGGGCTCAATCGCCTCACCGCCAATCTCCTGACCAAGGGCACCGCCACCCGCAGCGCCGACCAGATCGCCGCCTCGGTGGAAGCGCTGGGCGGGCAGCTTGCGGCGAGTGCGGGAAGCGAAGGAATGGAGCTTGGCCTGACCGTCCGCACCGCCAATCTCGCGCCCGCGCTCGGCATCATGGCCGATGTCGCGGCCAATGCCGCTTTCGCTTCCAACGAGGTCGAGCTGGCCAAGGGCCAGGCAGTCGACGACGCCACGCTGGCGCTCCAGAACCCCGGCGCGCTGTCGCGCATCGCTGCGGCGCGCGCGGTCTTCGGTAATGGCGCGTACGGCACGCCCGCGGGCGGCACCCCGGCCTCGCTGGCGGCGATCGGCCGGCCCGACGTGATCGCTGCCGCCGGCCGCGCGCTTCGCCCCGAAACGAGCGTGCTGGTCCTGAGCGGCGACATCTCGCCCGCACAGGCGCAGAGCCTTGCCGCCCAAGCCTTCGGCAACTGGCGCGCAGCCTCTTCGCAGACGGCGGTGGCCGCTCGCCCGGCGGCGGGCGAAGCGCCGCTCAAGGGGAAGGTGATCGTGATCGATATGCCGGGCTCGAGCCAGGCGGCGGTGGCGGTTGCCAAGGAAACGCTGACCCGCGCCGACCCACGTTATTACCAGGCGATGCTCGCCAACGCGGTGCTCGGCGGCGGCTACAGCGCGCGCCTCAACCGCGAGATTCGCATCAAGCGCGGCCTGTCCTACGGCGCGAACAGCGGCCTGTCAGCCGGGCGCAAGGCGGGCGCGGTGGTCGCCGCCGTGCAGACCAAGAATGCCTCGGCGCCCGAAGTGCTGGGCCTGATCCTCGAGGAGATGAAGCGGCTGGGCGCGGAGCCGATCCCGGCGGCCGAACTCGGCACTCGGCAGGCCTTCATCACCGGCGGCTTCGGGCGACAGCTCGAAACGGTCGAGGGGCTAAGCGACATCGTCGCGGGCTATGTCCAGAGCGGCGTCGAGCCGTCGGAAATCGGGCGCTACATGACCTCGGTCCGGGCCGTCACCCCGGCGCAGGCCGGTGACGCGGCGCGCAGCCTGCTCGCGCCCGCCGGCACCACCACGGTGATCGTCGGCGATGCCAAGCTGTTCGCGGACGACCTGCGCAAGCGGTTCGGCGAGGTCACGGTGATCCCCTTACCGCAGCTGTCGCTCGACAAACCCGGTCTTCGCTAGGCCGTCTTGCAACCCGCGCGGCGGTGCGGGGTTGGTGATGCGAGTTTCAGAAAAGGACGAAAACGCATGATCACCCGCACCGCCACCGCGCGCTACGAAGGCATGGGCAAGACCGGCAAGGGCTGGGTCTCCACCCAGTCGGGCGTGCTCAAGGACAGCCGCTACGGCTTCAACACTCGCTTCGAAGGCGAGCCCGGGACCAATCCCGAAGAACTGATCGCCGCCGCCCACGCCTCTTGCTTCACCATGGCGCTCAGTTTCGCGCTGGCGAATGCCGGGCACAATGACGGCATTTTGGAGACCGAAGCCAAGGTCAAGCTCGACCAAGACGGCGCCGGCTTCAAGGTCAGCCGCTCGGACCTCACGCTCACCGCCAGCGTGCCCGGGATCGAGGAGGCCGAACTGCGCCGCCTCGCCGACGAAGCCAAGCAGAATTGCCCGATCTCGAAGCTGCTGAATGCCGAAATGACGCTGGACGTCACCGTCAACTGACATGGTTGCGTGAAGCGGGCTTGGTGGCCATGACACATCGCCATGGCTGACCAGGCACACGGCAATAGCGAACGAACCGCCGGTTTACTCTTGATGGGCGCGGCGGCGCTGGCGCTGCTGATCGCCAACAGCCCATTTGCCGATGCTTATCACGCGCTGCTCGGCACCTATGTCGGTCCGCTCACGATTCACTACTGGATCGCCGACGCGCTGATGGCGATTTTCTTCCTGCTGGTCGGGCTGGAAGTGAAGCGCGAATGGTATGACGGCCAGCTCGCGACCAGCGAGGCGCGCAAGCTGCCGATCATCGCCGCCGCCTTCGGCATGGCGGTGCCGGCGCTGGTCTACAAACTGGCCACCGGGTTCGACCCGGCCTTGTCGTCGGGGTGGGCGATTCCGGCCGCGACGGACATCGCCTTCGCGCTCGGCCTACTGGCTCTTATCGGACCGCGCGTGCCGGCCAGCATCAAGGTGCTGCTGGTCGCCATCGCGATCATCGACGACATCGGCGCGGTCGCCATCATCGCGGTCTTCTACACCGCCGAACTTAACATGGCGGCGCTTGGCGTAAGCGCGGTGCTGGTCGGTCTGATGGCAATCCTCAACCTGTTCGGGGTGCGCAGGCTCTGGCCCTACCTCGCTATCTTCCCGTTGCTGTGGCTGGCGGTGTTCCAGTCGGGCATTCATGCCACCATCGCGGGCGTGGTCGCCGCCCTCACCATCCCGCTCGGCCGCGGCGAGCCGGTGTCGCCGCTGAAGAAGCTCGAGCATCTGATTCACCCCGTGGTGATGTTCGGGATCGTCCCGATCTTCGGCCTCGCCAGCGCGGGCGTGACGATCGGCGGGCTCGACCAGTTGCTCGATCCCCTGCCAATCGGAATTGCGGCCGGCCTCTTCATCGGCAAGCAGATCGGTGTGTTCGGGGCGATCTGGGCCGCGGACCGCGTCGGCCTCGCGCGCAAGCCCGAGGTGCTGAGCTGGTCGCACATCTATGGCGCGGCCCTGCTGTGCGGCGTCGGTTTCACCATGAGCCTGTTCATCGGCGAACTCGCCTTCACCGAGCGGTTCCTGATCGATGAAGCCAAGATCGGCACCCTGCTCGGCTCGCTGCTGTCGGGGATCATCGGCTATATCGTCCTTGCGCTGACCAAGCCAATCGGCGAGTCAGAACGCGACCGCGACGAGGCCTGCGAGATCTTTGGCGAGGACGCGGACGAGGACCCGACCGTATGCAACGACCCCTACGCGCCGCCGCCCTATTCGCCGCCACGCTGATTGTCGCGGGTTGCGCGACCGCGCCGGCCGCGCGTGACGGGCTGTCCGCCGCCGCCCGCGATTATGTCGTGTTGCAGATGGCGATCGGCGAAAAGGAAGAAGGCTATATCGATGCCTTCTACGGCGATCCCGCTCTCAAGGCCGAAGGACAGGAGCTGGCCGCGAGAAGCGATCTTCCCGCCCTTGCCGCCCGCGTGTCGGCGCTGCGTGGCCGGGTGTCTGGCCTTCAGGCCGAAGACCCGCGCCGAGCGGCGTTCCTGACCGCCCAACTGACCGCCGCCGCCACCCGCCTGCGCATGCTGGGCGGCGAGAAGCTGCCCTTCGCCGCAGAAGCCGAAGGGCTGTTCGGGGTTCGCCCGGAACTGAAGCCGCTCGCTAGCTACGACCCCATACTCGCCCGGATCGAAGCGCTGGTGCCCGGCAGCGGCACGCTCGCCGACCGGGTCGAAGCCTATCAGAACCGCTTCACCATCCCGCGCGACAAGCTCGAGCCCGTGTTCCGCAACGCCATCGCGGCCTGCCGCACCGCAACCACCGAGAATATCGCGCTGCCGCCGAGCGAGCGGTTCGATCTCGCCTTCGTCACCGGCAAGAGCTGGTCGGGCTACAACTATTATCTCGGCGATTACAAAAGCCGGATCGAGGTCAACACCGACCTGCCGATCCGCCTCAACCGCGCGATCGATCTTGGCTGTCACGAGGGTTATCCCGGCCACCATGTCCTGAACGCCCTGCTCGAAGAGCGGCTGGTCCGCGGCAAGGGCTGGGTCGAGTTCAGCGTCTATCCGTTGTTCTCACCGCAATCGCTGCTGGCCGAGGGCTCGGCCAATTACGGCATCGACCTCGCCTTTCCGGGTCCGCGTAAGGCTCGGTACGAAGCGGCGGTGCTGGCGCCGCTGGCCGGGCTGAATGCGGCGGAGGTCGGGCGCTACGAGCAGCTCGGCACACTGATCCAGGAGCTTGCGGGCTCGCGCAACACGATCAGCCAGCAATTGCTCGACGGCCAGATCGACGACGCGCAGGCCATCCGCCTCACCCAGCGCTACGGGCTCGTCAGCGAAGCGCGGGCCAAGCAGAGCGTCGCCTTCACCAAGCAATATCGCTCCTACGTCATCAACTACACCATCGGGCGCGACATGGTCGCCCGCGATATCGAGCGGCTGCCCGATACCAAGGCGCGCTGGCAGCGGATGGAGCAGTTGCTCAGCGAACCGACCCTGCCGACCGACCTTCAGCGCTGATGCGCTGTTTCTGGGACGAAGCGAGCCGCGCCCACGCGCCGCAAGCCGAATTCTTCAACGGCGCGCTGCATCCCGCCGCCGACGTGGTCGAGCGGGTGGATTCGGTGCTGGCGGCGATCGACCGGACCGAGACGCCGCCCACGAAAAGCGATGCCGAACTGCTGGCAGCGGCCGGGCGCGCACATTCGGCGGAGTATCTCGACCTCCTCCGCGTCGCGTGGGACGAGTGGCAGGCGGCCGGGCGCAGCGGCGACATCCTGCCCTACGCCTTTCCGATCCACCGCAAGCCGCGTGACCTCCAGCGGATCGACGCGCGGCTCGGCGCGCATGCCTACGACACCTGCGCGCCGATCATGGGTGGCACCTGGGATGCGCTGATGGCCGGGACGGGCACGCTGCTGGCGGCGCTCGACTCCGCGCTGGCAGGCGAGCATTCCTTCGCACTGACCCGCCCGCCCGGACATCATGCCGGTCCCGATTACATGGGCGGCTATTCCTACTTGAATTGGGCCGCGATCGCGGCGCTCGGCTCTGGCAAGCGAACGGCGATCCTCGACCTCGACTATCACCACGGCAACGGGACGCAGGATATCGTCGTCGGCCAAGAGAGCATCCGCTTCGCCTCGCTCCACGCCGATCCCGCCACCGATTACCCCTATTTCTGGGGCAGCGCCGAGGAGAGCGGCGGCAATGTCCTCAACCTGCCCCTCCCGCGCGGGACCGCCTGCGACGCTTATGACACCGCGCTCGCCCGCGCCTGCGACTGGCTGGCGGAAGATCGCCCCGAGCTGCTGGTGGTGAGCTTCGGCGCCGATACCTTCGAAGGCGATCCGATCAGCCATTTCGCCATCCGCACCGGCGATTATGCGCGGCTCGGCGCGCGGGCGGCGGGGCTTGGCGTGCCGACGCTGATCGTGCTCGAGGGCGGCTATGCGGTGGACGCGCTTGGGCACAATGTTGCCGCCTTCCTGTCCAGCTTCTAGGCGCGAGAGCATGGATCATTTCCACCTTCAGGACGGCGCGCTGCACTGCGAAGGCGTGTCGCTCGAAGCCCTCGCCGACGCGGTCGGCACCCCGACCTATGTCTATTCGGCCGCGACCATGGAGCGCCATGCCGAGGTCATGCAGGCCGCGGTGGCGGGCGCCGGCACGGGCGAGCCGTTGGTCGCCTACGCGGTCAAGGCTAATCCCAACGCGCATGTCCTGGCCCGCCTCGGCAAGATAGGTCTCGGCGCCGATGTCGTCTCGATCGGCGAATATCGCCGCGCCCGCGCCGCCGGAATCGCGCCGGACCGGATCGTCTTCTCCGGCGTCGGCAAGACCGCCGAGGAAATGGCCGAAGCCCTCGCCGGCGGGCTCTTGCAGTTCAATGTCGAAAGCATGGAAGAAGCCCACACTCTGTCGGCCGTTGCGGACGCGCAGGGACGCGAGGCGCCGATGGGTTTTCGCATCAACCCGGACGTCAGCGCGGGCACCCACGCCAAGATCACCACCGGCACCGCCGACAACAAGTTCGGGATCGCCGCCGCCGATGCGCTCGGCTTCACGCGGGAAGCGGCGGGGCTGCCGGGACTCGCGGTGCACGGGGTCACCGTTCACATCGGCAGTCAGCTCACCAATCTTGCCCCGCTTGAGCAGGCGTTCTGCCGGCTTGGCGAGCTGATTTCAGCCTTGCGGGCCGACGGGCGCGACATCCGCATCGCCGATCTTGGCGGCGGGCTCGGCGTGCCGCACGGCCCCGGCCAGCCCGAGCCGCCTTCACCGGAAGCCTATGGAGAAATGGTGCGGCGGGTCACGACCGGCTGGAATACGCGGCTTCTGTTCGAACCCGGCCGGCTGATCGTCGGCAACGCCGGCGTGCTCCTCACCCGCGTCGTTCGCGTCAAACCCGGCGTCCGCGCGCCGTGGCTGATCGTCGATGCGGGCATGAACGACCTCATGCGCCCCGCGCTCTACGATGCCTATCACCGCATCGAAGCGGTGCGGCCGTCCGGCGTCCAGCAGATCGTCAATGTCGTCGGCCCGGTGTGCGAGACCGGCGATACCTTCACCATGGACCGCGAGATGGACCGGGTAGAGGCAGGCGATCTCATCGTCTTCCGCACCGCCGGTGCCTACGGCGCAACGCTATCCAATGGCTACAACAGCCGCCCGCTCGCCGCCGAAGTGCTGGTCGACGGCGACCGCTGGGCGCTGATCCGCCGCCGGGTCGATCCCGATGCGCTGGCCGGGGTGGAAACGGCGGACTGGCGCTAAGCGGCGCAGCTCATCAGGGCCCTATCCCGAAACGAAAAGTCATCAAGGCATAGTCGGGCGCTGTTTCGCCATCCACGGTCATCGCCGGCTGGAAGACCGCCTTGCTGAGGTTGCGACAGATAAGCTGTTCCATCTCCGGCTCCGCGAAATCGCTGATTGCCGTGCAGTTGGTCACCGCGCCCGCTGCATCGACCATCAGCCGGGCGGTGATGATCGCCTCTCCACCGTAACGGGCGGCAAGAACGGGGTAGTCGCGGCTGTCGATCAGTTCCTTCGGGTTACGCTTGCTTACCGCGCGGATGACGATGCGATTGTGAGCAACGGGATCGAGCCCCCACCCGCGCAGCATCTCGCGCCCGCACTCGTCCAGCTTGCGATGCACCTCGTCCATCGCGCCCGACTGCAACACCAGCCGGTTGCCGCCGGGTTCCGAAACGCTGATGCCGGTGACGGCCGCGGCGGCGCTGCTTTCGTCATCGCGCCTGGCGCCCATGAAATCGGCAAAATCCTTGACCGTCCGGATCGGGGTGCTGAGGGCGCGATCGGGCGCAAAGTCGACCGCCGTCCATTGGATCGCCGTATCGCCGCGCGCGGTCCGTGCGCTGAGACCATCCTTGAACACATGGGCGGTGTTCGGAAGAAAGCTGGATTGGGCGTTCCAGCCCGCCGGCCCCGAACGGAGCCCCGGACCGAACACCATCATTTTGATGTCGTACCCCGGCCCCGGCCGCTCCAGGATCGCGACGACGCGGTTCTTGCCCTCCCCAAAGGCGCGGCTGAGTTTGCAGCTATGCTCCGACTTCAGCGGCACCCAGGCGCCGCTCGGCTGAAGAAGCTGAGGCGGGCGGGCAAGTGCCGATGAGGCCAGCAAGACAAGACCGACAACGCCGAAAATACCACGCAACATTAGACTGCCCCTTGCCGATAAGATCGCAAATCACTCAATCCGGAAATCGAAAGTCGATCCTGGTTATCACAAAGGTCGGCACTTTGGTTCCGTCGGCAAGCTCGGCCGGCTCATACACAGCCTTCGACAACCGTGCGCAGACCACTTCCTTGAACCCTTCCCCGGAAAAGGGGGTCAGCGGGGTGCAGCGGGTGACCTTGCCATCGGCGCTCACAATCAGGCGCGCCGAAACCACGGACATGTCGCCGTTATGGATTGCCCCCGAGGGATAATCTCGGTCGCTGAACAGCGAAGCCAATTTTCGTGTCGGCCTGGCGTCGAGCACGATCCTGTCCTGCACCGCGGGATCGAGCCCCCATCCCGCCATCTGTTCGCGATTGCACTCGCGGACCATGCCCATGACCTTGCCGAGCGAACCGGTCTGCAACACCACGGCGCCACGGCGCGGCTCGGTCACCTGCAAAGCGGTGACGGTGGCGGCGGCGTTCTTTTCGAGGGCGCGATTGGAGGCTCTGCGCGCCGCAGATTGCGCCCGATCGTCATCCTTGTCTTTCTTATCGCTTTCGGTCTCCGGTAGCAGGCTGACGCCGCTCCAGTGAATGGCGGTCTTCTTGTCCGAGGTCGTCTCGCTCACCTTGCCATCGTCAAAGCTGCGCCCCGTGGAAGGCAGAAAGGTCGCCTTGGCCTTGTCTGTGGTCGGCTTGGACGTCAGCGCCCCGCCGAACACCATCATCATCATTCCGCTGTCGGGCCCGAGGCTTTCGAGGACCAGCTGGGTCGGATTGGCCGGATCGCCGAAGGAGCGGAACAGCTGGCAGCTATTGTCCGAATAATGGAGGTTCCACGGCTTGACCGGAGCCAGCACCAGCGGCTCGCGGGCCGATGCGGCAGTGGTCAGCGCCAGAGCGGCAGGAAGACAGAGAGCACCAACACGCACAGGCCATACCCCCGCCGATCATCAGACCAGCGAGGGTATCGCGACTTTACTGCAGCGCAAGCCTCAGAGTTTGTCGGTCAGCTCCGGGACCAGCTTGAACAGGTCGCCGACCAGGCCGACGTCCGCGATCTGGAAGATCGGGGCTTCTTCGTCCTTGTTGATGGCGACGATGACCTTGCTGTCCTTCATGCCCGCAAGGTGCTGGATCGCGCCGGAGATGCCGATCGCGACATACAATTCCGGGGCGACGATCTTGCCGGTCTGGCCGACCTGATAATCGTTGGGCGCATAACCCGCATCGACCGCCGCGCGGCTCGCCCCGACCGCCGCGCCAAGCTTGTCGGCCAGCGGATCGATCAGCGCGTGGAATTGCTCGGAGGAGCCCAGCGCGCGGCCACCCGACACGATGATCTTGGCGCTGGTCAGCTCAGGACGCTCGCTCTCGCTGGCTTCCATCGAGACGAAGCTGGACACCGCGTTCGAGACGCCGGCGTCGACCGTCTCGACCTCGGCATTGCCGGCGCCGCGTTCCGCCTTGGTGAAGGCGGTGCCGCGCACGGTGATCACCTTCTTGGCATCCTTGGAACGCACGGTGGCGATGGCGTTGCCGGCGTAGATCGGGCGCTGGAACGTGTCCGGACCCTCGACCGCGACGATGTCGCTGATCTGCATGACGTCGAGCATCGCCGCCACCCGCGGCGCGATGTTTCGGCCGGTGGTGGTGGACGAGGCGAGCAGCACGTCGTGGCTGTCCATCAGCTTGGCGATCAAGGGCGCGACGCTTTCCGCCAGCTCGTGGTCGAGGCCCGCGTCGGCGGCGACATGGACCTTGCCGATGCCGGCGATGGTCTTGGCGTCATCCGCGGCAGCGGCGGCGTCCGAGCCGATCAACAGCAGATGCGCTTCGCCGCCGAGCGCGGCCGCGGCGCCGAGGGTGGCGAGGGTCGAATCCTTGACCTTGCCGTGGGCGTGCTCGCCGAGAACCAGTATCTTCATGCGACAACTCCGAGAGACTTGAGCTTCGTGACCAGTTCGTCGACGCTGCCGACCTTGGCGCCGCCCTGGCGCTTGGCGGGCTCTTCGACCTTGAGCGTTTCGAGGCGCGGCGACACGTCCACGCCGAAATCGGCCGGCGTCTTGGTCGCCATCGGCTTCGACTTGGCCTTCATGATATTGGGCAGCGACGGATAGCGCGGGTCGTTGAGGCGAAGGTCGGTGGTGACGATCGCCGGCAGCTTGATCGCCACCGTCTCGAGCCCGCCGTCGACTTCGCGGGTGACGTTGGCGGTGTCGCCGCTGATCTCGACCTTTGACGCGAACGTGCCCTGGCCGTAGCCCGTCAGCGCGCCGAGCATCTGGCCAACCTGCGAGCTATCATCGTCGATCGCCTGCTTGCCGACCAGAATCACCTGCGGCTGCTCTTCCTCGACGATCTTCGCCAGGATCTTGGCAACGCCGAGCGGTTCGACCTCGTCGTCGGTCTGGACCAGGATGCCGCGATCGGCGCCCATGGCGAGCGCGGTGCGGATGGTTTCCTGCGCCTTCTGCGGACCGACGGAGACGACCACGATCTCGGTCGCTCCGGCCTTGTCCTTGAGGCGGATGGCTTCCTCGACGGCGATCTCGTCGAAGGGGTTCATGCTCATCTTGACGTTGGCGAGATCGACGCCGGAGCCGTCCATCTTCACCCGGGGCTTCACGTTATAATCGATCACGCGCTTGACCGCGACGAGTACCTTCATTTCGATCCCTCTCCGTCATGCCGAACGTGAGCCGGCATCAACCTGCCTTCCTTCCTAAACCGCTGAGAAGGAAGATGGACCCCGGCCCAAGGCCGGGGTGACGTCATCCGCGGCCTTACGCCGCCTTTTTCACTTCCGCGACGATCTTGGCAGCCGCATCGCCAAGGTCGTTCGCGGCGACGATCGGCAGACCCGAGTTCGCGAGAATGTCCTTGCCTTGCTGGACGTTCGTGCCTTCGAGGCGGACCACCAGCGGGACCTTCAAGTCGACCTCGCGCGCGGCGGCGACGATGCCGTCGGCGATGATGTCGCACTTCATGATGCCGCCGAAGATGTTGACCAGGATCCCCTTCACCGCCGGATCGGCGAGAATGATCTTGAACGCGGCGGTGACCTTTTCCTTGTTGGCGCCGCCGCCGACGTCGAGGAAGTTGGCCGGGAAGGCGCCGTTCAGCTTGATGATGTCCATGGTCGCCATCGCAAGGCCCGCGCCGTTGACCATGCAGCCGATGTCCCCGTCGAGCTTGATGTAGGCGAGGTCGTATTTCGATGCCTCGACTTCCATCGGGTCTTCTTCGGTCAGGTCGCGCAGTTCGGCGATGTCCTTGTGGCGGAACATGGCGTTGCCGTCGAAACCGACCTTGGCGTCAAGCACCATCAGCTTGCCATCGTCGGTGACCGCGAGCGGATTGATCTCGATCTGCTCGGCGTCGCTGCCGATGAAGGCGGCATAAAGGCCGGCCAGCACCTTGGTCGCCTGCTTGGCGAGATCGCCGGTGAGGCCCAGCGCAGCCGACACCGCGCGGCCGTGATGCGGCATCAGGCCGGTGGCCGGGTCGATGGTGATGGTGTGGATTTTCTCGGGGGAGTCGTGCGCGACGTCCTCGATGTTCATGCCGCCTTCGGTCGAAGCCACCACCGCGATCCGGCCGGTCTCGCGATCGACCAGCAGCGCGAGGTAGAATTCCTTGGCGATGTCGACGCCGTCGGTGATGTACAGGCGCTGCACTTCCTTGCCGGCGTCGCCGGTCTGGATGGTAACCAGGGTCTTGCCGAGCATTTCCTCGGCGTGCGCGCGGACTTCCTCGATGCTCTTGGCCAAGCGGACACCGCCCTTGGCATCGGGGCCGAGTTCGGTGAACTTGCCCTTGCCGCGGCCACCGGCGTGGATCTGCGCTTTCACCACCCACAACGGTCCGGGAAGCTTGCCGGCGGCATCCACCGCTTCCTCGACGCTCATCGCGGCATGACCGGCGGGCACCGGCACGCCGTACTTCGCGAGCAATTCCTTGGCCTGATATTCGTGGATGTTCATGGATCTTCCCGTGGGTGAGGGTTTGCGAGCCCTAAAGCATGACTCTTGCGCCAAGCCAAGTTAGAGAACGGGGCGTGAACGCATCGCCGTCCCCGGAGTCCCTGTCCGCCGCACCGGCGCCAGTGCGGAAAATCATTCACGTCGACATGGACGCCTTCTTCGCCAGCGTCGAACAGCGCGACGATCCCAGCCTGCGCGGCAAGCCGGTGGCGGTCGGCGGCGGGCATCGCGGGGTGGTGGCGGCGGCAAGCTATGAAGCGCGGGTGTTCGGGGTGCGGTCGGCCATGCCCAGCGTGACAGCCAGGCGGCGCTGCCCCGACCTCGTATTCGTCAAACCTCGCTTCGACGCCTACCGCGAGGTCAGCCACCAGATCCGCGCCATCTTCGCCGACTATACCGACGCGATCGAGCCGTTGAGCCTCGACGAAGCCTATCTCGACGTCAGCGAGGACCGTCACAACCTCGGCTCGGCGCGGGCCATCGCCGAGGCGATCCGCGCCCGGATCAAGGCCGAGACCGGGCTCACCGCCTCGGCCGGCGTGTCCTATTGCAAGTTCGTCGCCAAGCTCGCCAGCGACCAGAACAAGCCCGATGGCCTGTGCGTCATTCGTCCCGAACAGGCCCAGCGCTATATCGCCTCGCTGGCGGTGGGACGTTTCCACGGCATCGGCCCGAAAACCGCCGAACGGCTCGAAAAGCTCGGCATCCATACCGGGGCCGATCTCCAGTCGCTGACCCTCGAGGAATTGACCGGCCGGTTCGGCAGCTCGGGCGAATGGTATTGGCGGATCTGCCGGGGGATCGACGAGCGACCGGTGCGCAGCAGCCGGATCGCCAAATCGGTCAGCGCCGAGCGGACCTTCAACGAGGACTACCGGACGGGTGAAGACCTCCACCGCGAGCTCGACCGGGTGGCCGGCCTCGCCTGGGAGCGCATCGCGCGGGCCGGGACGGCGGGCCGCACCATCACGCTCAAGGTAAAATTCTCCGACTTCCGGCTGATCAGCCGGGCCCACAGTTTCATCGATCCGGTGAGCGATCGGGACGCCTTCACCGCCGCCGGCCACCACCTGCTCGACACATTGCTGCCGGTGCCGATGGGGGTGCGGCTGCTCGGTCTCGGCCTCTCCAACCTCGTCCCGCGCGAGGATACGGGCCCACGGCAACTGGGGCTGGCGATCTGAGCGATCTTATGTTATATACTCGTGACACAGGGGCCGTACGCATCACCCATGCGCTGCGGCCTTGTTCGCAACCACCCTCTCGGCGGTCGCCGATCTGAAGACCGTCATCAGAGATGCCAATGCTACGGGGCGACTTGGGGGCGCCACCACCGTTCGGCCAAACGCATCTCGTATCTGGAAAGGTGAAGAATGGCAGCGAAGGCCCTTAGCTTCGACGTTGGCGATTATGTGGTTTACCCCAAGCACGGCGTTGGACGCGTCGTCGAACTGCAAAGCACCGAAATCGCCGGTACCAGCCTGCAACTGTATGTGCTGCGTTTCGAAAAAGAGAAGATGACCCTGCGGGTTCCCGTCAACAAGGCGGACTCGGTGGGCATGCGCAAGCTGTCGAGCGACAAGACGATGGTCGCGGCGCTCGAAATCCTGAAGGGCAAGCCCAAGGTCAAGCGCACCATGTGGTCGCGCCGCGCCCAGGAATATGAAGCCAAGATCAACTCGGGCGACCTGTCGTCGATCGCCGAGGTGACCCGCGACCTGTTCCGCCCGGACGATGCGCCCGAGCAGAGCTATTCGGAACGGCAGATCTTCGAAGCCGCCGCCTCGCGCTTGGCGCGCGAACTCGGCGCGATGGAGCAGACCGACGAAAAGGCGGCGCTGGCCAAGATCCACCAGATCCTGAACGAAGCCGCGGTGCTTCATCACAAAACCAAGGAAGACGCCGAGTAAGCGGCTCTCCCGAGGAAAACAAAGAGGCGCTGCCCGACCCGGGCGGCGCCTTTTTTTGACGCTTGCCGAACCCTCCGTGCTAGTGTATTGCTTCGGCAACACAGCAGGGGATCATCACATGCGCCATCCGCTTCTATTCGCCGCCACCGCCGTTCTGTCGGTTGCCGCCCTCTCGGCCTGCTCGGTCGGACGCGCCGAATCGGCCGGCCCGTCGGTCAGCCGCAACTATCAGGTCGGCGCCTTTACCGGGCTGGAAGTTGCCGGGCCGTTCGACGTCAAGGTCACGACCGGCCGAGCGGTGTCGGTTGCCGCCACGGGTCCGCAAAAGCTGCTCGACGAGACCGAGGTGGTGGTGAAGGACGGCAAGCTTCTCATCCGGCCCAAGAAGAAGAATTGGCGGGCCGGGATGAACTGGACCTCCAGGGACACTTCCCGCTTCACCATCACCGTGCCCGCACTCGACCAGGCCGCGGTGGCGGGGTCGGGCGACATCGACATCGACCGGGTTGCGGGCGAACGATTCAAGGGCTCTATCGCGGGATCGGGCAATTTGCGCCTGACGCAACTTGCCGTGCAGGACCTCGGGCTGTCGATCGCCGGTTCGGGCGAGATCACCGCCGCCGGTCAGGCGCAGCGCGCCCGCTACAACATCGCCGGATCGGGTGACCTCGATGCCTCGGGCGTGAGGACGGTCGATGCCGAAGTCCGGATCGCCGGCAGCGGGAATATCCAGGCGCAGGCCACCGGCACCGCCAGGGCCAACATCGCCGGCTCGGGCGATATCGCCATCACCGGCGGTGCCCGCTGCGAAACCCGCAAGAACGGCAGCGGCGACATTCGCTGCTCGTAAGCCGGCGTCTTGAAGGTCCGTTAACCAAAAGCGGCGAGAAAACGGGATCATGACCCGCTTTCTCGCCCCCCTGCTGATCGGCCTCGCCGCGACCCCGTCGCTCGCGGCCGAGCGCCGTTTCACCATCACCAGCTTCGACCGCATCCGGATGGAAGCGCCGTTCGACGTGGTGCTGGCGACAAACAAATCACCCAACGCCAAAGCCGAAGGCCCGGCGGCGGCGCTCGATCTGGTCGATCTTCAGGTCGAAGGGCGGACCCTGATCGTGCGCCAACGCAGCTCGACCGGCGCCCGGACCAGCGCTCCGATCCGGCTCACCATCGCCACGCCCGACCTCACCACCGCGACCGTTATCGGCACCGGGCGGCTGCAGATTGATCGCATGACCGGCCTTACCGTGAACCTCGCGCTCGCCGGACCCGGGCTGCTCAAGGTCGCTGACCTTCGCGCCGACCGCTTGAACCTCGTCGCCGGCGGCAGCGGTGCCGTCGCGCTGGCGGGCGCGGTAAAGACCGGCAACGTGCTCGCCGAGGGTTCGGTGGTGGTCGATGCCGGGGCGCTCGGTGCCGACGAACTGGTGCTGGTCGCCACCGGCAACAGCGAAGTGCGTGCCGCCGCCCGGCGCACCGTCAAGGTCACCGCCAGCGGCGCCACCACCGTGACCCTGCAAAACCCGGTGTCCTGCATCCAGAAGGTCACGGGCGCCGCGACCGTCACCAACTGCCGTTGATGTTTTCAATCAACCGGGAATAGCATAGGCTGTCGCTCCGTCACGATCGGAGACCCGCCATGCGTCCATCGATTCTCTTCGCCGGCATCCTTGCCGCCGCCATGACCGCCAACGCATCGGCCCAGCGCTCCGGCCTCGATAATGCCGCCGTCATCCAGAAGCTTTATCCGCCCCGTGCGCTAGCCGCCGGCGAGCAAGGCGTGGTCGGGTTTGAAGTGTCGCTCGACAAGGCGGGTCATCCGACCGCATGCCAGGTCACGCAAAGCAGCGGCTTTCCGCGGCTCGACCAGGAAACCTGCGCCGTCATCACGCAGCACGCCGTGTTCGGTACCAACGCGGGGGTCGGCTCGGGCAGCAGCAAGCATGCCGGGACCATCGCCTGGACACTACCGGCCGGCGTGACGCCCGCCACCAACGCCGCCGCCGTGGTCACCGCGCCCGGCAAGATTAAGTGTCGCCGCTTTGTCCGGACCGGAACGATCATAGGGTATGAACGAGTCTGCATGACCGAAGCGGAGTGGCAGGAAGCCCGCCTCGACAGCAAGGCTAATTGGGAAGACCTACAGGGCAAAGGCTGGAAACAAGGTCTGTAATTCGCCGCCGGCCGGCATTGGCCGCCGGTTCCTCGTCAAAGAACAATCTAATCACCCTTGGAGACTACCATGCGCCCCGCTTTCCTCCTTGTCGCCGCCGCGCTGGTCGCGGCCCCGGCCATCGCCGAGACGCAGCGTAGCGATCTCGGCAATGCTGAGACGCTGATGAAGCTTTATCCGCCGCGCGCTCTGGCCGCCGGTGAAGAAGGCCTGGTCGGTTTCGAGGTTCAGCTCGACAAGGCCGGTCATCCGACTTCGTGCGCGATCACGCAAAGCAGCGGCTTTCCGCGTCTCGACCAGGAAACCTGCACGGTGATTACCCAGCATGCGGTGTTCGCAGCCAACCCCGGCGTCGGCTCGGGAAGCAGCGCGCACAAGGGCCAGATCGCGTGGAAGCTCCCCGCCGGCAGGACTCCCACCACGCTTGCCGCCAACGCTGCCGCCGACAAGCCTGCCAAGACGATCTGCAAACGCGTGCCGGTCACCGGCTCCAACGCTCGCTTCGAACGGGTGTGCATGTCGAGCGCGCAATGGGCCGAAGCCCAGGACGACACCAAGTCGAATTACAGCGAATTGCAGGGCAAGGGCTTCACCCAGGGCCAGTAAGCGGCCGGTCGGCGCTGAGCTCTACAAGAGGGCCAGCGCCGACAGACGCCCGTACAGCGACGGCGGCAACAGGCTGAGGCCGCTGTCGTCATTGTCGCCGGGCTTGGGCGCAACGTCATGCTCGAGATAGCGCCACCCCTGGTGCGCGCGCTTGGGCATCGAAGGTATCGCCTGCAACCGTTCGCTGCATACGAAATCGATCCGCCCGTCGGGGCGCTCGTCGACGCGCAGGATGGCCGAGCAGGCGACCAGCCGGTGCTGGACGATCCAGTACAGCGCGCCGCCGTCGAGGATTTCGGCCAGCCGCTTGGGCCGCATCCGCGTCACCACCCTCACCTCGCCGCCACTCGCGCGGGTGGCGAAACGCTTTTCGAGCGATTCAAGGGTGCGGCAGCCCACGGCCACCTTGGTCAGGTGTAACGGCACGAGTGATTATGTAGCAAGTTGAATGGCTTGCGCCAAGCTCAACCGGTCAGGCCAACCGCCGTCGCAAGCCCGAGGAACAACAGAAAGCCCATCGAATCGGTCACCATGGTGACGAAGATCGAGCTCGCCACCGCCGGGTCCGCGCCCCACCGCTCCATGGTCAGCGGGACCAGCACGCCGGCAAACCCCGCGATCAGCACGTTGAACAGCATCGCCGCCGCAATCACTCCGCCGAGCTGGCCCGAGCCAAGGATCAGCGTCACCGCGATCCCGACCAAGGAGGCGACCGTCAGGCCGTTCATCAGCGCCACCCGCATCTCCCGCCCAACCGCTCGCCAGCGGTTGGAGCCGGTCAGCTGATTGGTCGCCAGCGCACGCACCGTCACCGCCAGCGTCTGCGTCCCCGCATTACCGCCTACGCCGGCGACGATCGGCATCAGCGCGGCAAGGATCGCCAGCCGCTCGATCGAACCCTCGAACAGGCGAATGATGGTCGAAGCCAGCAACGCGGTCAGCAGATTGGCGATCAGCCAGCGGACCCGCGCCTTGTAGCTGTCGAGCACCGGCTCGTTGATGTCGCCTTCGCCCGCGCCCGACAGCAGCAGCACGTCCTCGCTCGCTTCGGCCTGGATGATGTGGACGATGTCGTCGACGGTGATCATGCCCACCAGTCGCCCGCTGGCGTCGATCACCGCGGCCGACACCAGCGCATATTTCTGGAAGCGCAGCGCCACGTCTTCCTGGTCCATATCGACCGGGATCAACGTCTGCTCGACCGCCATGATGTCGGCGACGCTGGTCGCGCGGGGCGAGCGGAGGATGGTCGACAGCTTGCAGGTGCCGACCGGATGGTGGCTCGGCGACACCACGAACACTTCCCAGAAATCGTCGGCAAGCTCGCGCTCGGAACGCAGGTAATCGATCACCTGCCCGACGTTCCAATGCGTCGGCACCGCGATCAGATCGCGCTGCATCAGGCGCCCGGCGGTCTCCTCGCCGTAGGTGAGCGCTTCCTCGATCGCGGCACGGTCGTCGGGCTCCATCGCCCGCAGGACGGCGCGTTGGTCGTCTTCCTCGAGATCCTCGATGATCGCGACCGCGTCGTCGGTGTCGAGCTCGCCGGCGATCTCGGCAACCCGCTCGGGCGCCATTTCGCTGATTAGGATCTCGCGGACATGCTCGTTGAGCTCGGCCAGCACCTCGGCATCGACCAGCTCGGCGAGCGCGGCGACCAGCCCCTCGCGCTCGTCGGCGCGGGCGAGTTCGATCAGGTCGGCGACGTCGGCGGGGTGAAGCGGTTTGACCAAGCCGCGGGCGGTCTCGGCATCGCCGTCGTGAACCGCGTCGAGCACCTTTTCGACGAAATCGGGACGAAGCCGATCCTCGGCGTCCATCACCTCGCCGTCGGGCTCGTCGGCAGCGACGGTCAGCAGGTCGGCGTCAAGCGGTTCGCGCTCGCTCATGCTGTCCTCCCACCCCGCCCGTGTTGCTTGGGCTTGGCTCCTGTCACGGCGGGCCGGACTTGTCACCCCTTCGGGGATGGCAACAACAGAACGCCTCACCCCTCGGGGTAGCGCTGACGGGCACCACCCCCTAAATGCCCGGCAACCTTTCCAACAGGAGATTACCCCCATGGCCGACGCGCCCCAGACCCTTACCCTGACCCTTTCGAGCGGCGGCGATGTCGTGATCAAGCTCCGGCCTGACCTCGCGCCGGGTCACGTCGAGCGGATCGCCAAGCTTGCGAGCGAAGGCTTCTACGACGGCGTCAAGTTCCACCGCGTGATCCCGGGCTTCATGGCTCAGGGCGGCGATCCCACCGGCACCGGCATGGGCGGCAGCGAGCTTCCCGACCTCAAGGCCGAATTCAACGCCGAGCCGCACGTCCGCGGCACCTGCTCGATGGCGCGCACCAACCAGCCGAACACGGCCAATAGCCAGTTCTTCATCTGCTTCGACGACGCCCGCTTCCTCGACAAGCAGTATACCGTGTGGGGCAATGTCGAGAGCGGCATGGAGCATGTCGACGCGCTGCCCAAGGGCGAACCCCCGCGCGAGCCCGGTACGATCGTCAAGGCGACCGTCGCTTAAGCGGCCGCAATTCAGCAGGCGGGGCCGGTCGCCATGGCTGCCCCGCCCAAACGTTCCTCTCTTGTCTGAGGCGGCCGGCACCATGACGTCACCCGTTGTTCTCATCACCGGCGCCTCGGCCGGGCTTGGCGTTCACTTCGCCCGGCAGCTTTCCGCCACCGGCGCGCGGCTGGTGCTGGTCGCCCGCCGCAAGAATCGCATCGAAGCGCTCGCGGCCGAGCTTGGCAATGCCCGCGCGGTCGCGCTCGATCTGGCGGAGCCGGACGCTGCCAAGCGCCTGCTGAAGGACGTCGCGGACCACGGCGAGCATGTCGATTGCCTCGTCAACAATGCCGGTTTCGGCCTTCGCGGCCGGGTCGCCGAACAGGAAGCGGCGCGCCTGCGCCAGATGATCGACCTCAACTGCGGGCTGCTGACCGAACTCGCGCGCGGCGTGCTGCCCGGCATGATTGGGCGGGGCCGGGGCGGCATTCTCAACGTCGCTTCCACCGCCGCTTTCCAGCCCGGCCCCGGCATGGCGGTCTATTTCGCGACCAAGGCCTTTGTGCTGAGCTTCACCGAAGCGCTGCACGAGGAAGTGCGCGGTACCGGGGTCCACGTCACCGCGCTTTGCCCCGGCCCGACCAGCACCGAATTCGGCGAACTCGCCGGCTTTGAGCCCAAGTTCCAGCAGGCCTTCGAAAAATTGAGCGAACAGCCCGGTCCGGTGGTCGCGGCGGGGCTTGCCGGCCTGTCGGCGAACAAGGCGATCGTCATTCCCGGTGCGATGAACAGGGTCGGCGCGCAAAGCGCGCGTTTCCTCCCGCGTTCGGTGATGCGGCGGATCGCGGGGGTGCTGAAATAGGCCGAGGCCTTTTCAACCGCGCGGCCAATGCCACATTGAACCGCGAACGACCTCTGCCGTTAGGCGGAGTTGAGGAGTGTTGAATGGCCGACGTCGAAACTGAAATCCGCCGCCTGCAGGTGGCCAACCTGCCCCCCGCCGACAGCGGCCGGGGCATTGCCCGCGTGCCCAAGAAAATCATGGATCAGCTCGGGCTGACCGACGGCGACGTGATCGAGATCGAAGGCAAGCGTGCCACCCCGGCGCTCGCGGTGCGGCCCTACGGCGACGACGAAGGGCTCGACATCATCCGCCTCGACGGCCTTCAGCGCGCCAATGCCGGCGTCGGCTCGGGCGATTTCGTCGAGGTGCGCCGCGCGTCGGCCAAGGCGGCGACCCGCGTGGTGTTCGCGCCGGCGCAGAACAACGTCCGCCTGCACGGCTCGTCCGAAGCATTGAAGCGCAGCTTCGCCGGCCGTCCGCTGACCGCCGGCGACACCGTCGCCACCGCCGGGCACCAGCGGGTCAATGCCGACATGCCCGATCACGTCCGCCAGCTGCTCAATGCGCCAGCGTTCGCGATGCAGGAAATCCGTCTCAACGTCGTCTCGACCACCCCGCGCGGGATCGTCCACATCGACGCCAACACTGTGGTCGAACTGCTGCCCGAATATACCGAGCAGCATGGCGAACGCCGCGCCGACGTCACCTATGACGACCTCGGCGGCATGCGCGACACCATCGACGCGCTGCGCGAGATGGTCGAATTGCCGCTGCGCCATCCCGAACTGTTCCAGCGCCTCGGCGTCGATCCGCCCAAGGGCGTCCTGCTGCATGGCCCCCCCGGCACCGGCAAGACGCGGCTGGCGCGCGCGGTCGCCAACGAGAGCGACGCGCAATTCTTCCACATCGCGGGTCCCGAGATCATGGGTTCGGCCTATGGCGAATCCGAGAAAAAGCTGCGCGAGCTGTTCGAGGAAGCCGGCCAGGCCGCGCCCTCGATCATCTTCATCGACGAGATCGATTCGATCGCCCCCAAGCGCGACCAGGTGTCGGGTGAAGCGGAAAAGCGCCTCGTCGCTCAGTTGCTGACCCTGATGGACGGCCTCGAGCCGCGTCAGAACCTCGTCGTCATCGCCGCCACCAACCGGCCCGAGGCGATCGACGAAGCGCTTCGCCGGCCCGGCCGGTTCGACCGCGAAATCGTGGTCGGCGTGCCCGACGAGGCCGGCCGCCGCGAGATCCTCGGCATCCACACCCGCGGCATGCCGCTGGCAGAAGGCGTCGATCTCGATGGCCTCGCCCGCCGCACCTACGGCTTCGTCGGCGCCGATCTTGCCGCCCTGACCCGCGAAGCCGCACTCGAATCGGTGCGGCGGATCATGCCCGAGCTGAACCTTGCCGACGGCAGCATCCCGACCGAGGTGCTCGACAAGCTAAGCGTCCTCACCACCGATTTCGACAATGCCCTGAAGCGCGTCCAGCCCTCGGCCATGCGCGAAGTGATGGTGCAGGTGCCGACCGTCGGCTGGGACGATGTCGGCGGTCTCGATCAGGCTGCGGCCAAGCTCAAGGAAGGGATCGAGCTGCCGCTGAAGCATGCCGAAGCCTTCAAGCGGCTCGGCATCCGTCCGGCCAAGGGCTTCCTGCTCTACGGCCCGCCGGGCACCGGCAAGACCCTGCTGGCCAAGGCCGCGGCGCGCGAAAGCGAGGCCAATTTCATCGCCATCAAATCGTCCGACCTCCTCAGCAAATGGTATGGCGAAAGCGAGCAGCAGATCGCCCGCCTGTTTCAGCGCGCGCGGCAGGTCGCCCCGACCGTCATCTTCATCGACGAAATGGACAGCCTGGTCCCCGCCCGCGGCGGGGGCATGGGCGAGCCGCAGGTGACCGAGCGAGTGGTGAACACCATCCTCGCCGAAATGGACGGTCTCGAGGAATTGCAGGGCGTGGTGCTGATCGGCGCGACCAATCGGCCGAACCTCATCGACCCTGCGCTGCTCCGCCCGGGCCGGCTGGACGAGCTGGTGTATGTCGGTCCGCCCGACGTCGCCGGCCGCCGCCGCATCCTGGCGATCCACGCCAAGAACATGCCGCTTGCCGCTGACGTCGACCTGGAGGCGCTGGCGCGCCGGACCGAGCGCTTCACCGGGGCCGACCTCGAGGATCTGACCCGCCGTGCGGGCCTCACCGCGCTGCGCCGCGACCTCTCCAATACCGAAGTTACCATGGCCGACTTCGAAGCCGCGCTGACCGAGACGCGGGCTTCGGTGACGCCCGAGATGCTGGCCGAATACGAACGCATTCAGGACACGCTGAAGAGCGACGCGGTGCGGCCGGATCGCGGCGGGATCGGCTTTATCTCGCCCGGGATGCTCACCCCCCGTCCGGGCGGCAAGACCGGCTAGCGCAGCGATCGGCTCCCCCAGGCCAGGACCAGCACCACCGCCACGGCGACGCCGAACGGCAGGTGCTGGTCCACCGCGTACAGCAGCATCCCCGCCGCAGGCGCGAAGATGTAGCTGATCCCATTGGCCGAGGTGATGACCCCCGCCACCGCTCCCTGTTCGGCAAGCGGGACGGCGAGGCTTGCGCCGGAGGTGAAGCCCGGGCGCGTGAAGCCGAAGCCGATGCTCGTGAGCCCGAAGCCGAGCACCAGTCCGTAGAGATCGCCCGCCACCGCCGTCACGCCGAGCCCCAGCGCCGCGATCAAGGACCCCCACACGATCAGCGCGCGCGGGGACAGGCCGAGCTTGGGGATCAGCCCCCATTGCGCCGCCAGCGTGCCGCCCGCGCCCGCCATCATGACGATCGCGATCGGCTGCGCGGCGCTTGTAGCGGGGACCGCCAGGACATCGATGATGTAAAAGCCGATGCAGGTCAGCGTCGCCGCCTGCGCGTGGCCCGCGACCACGCCGGCGATGATCCACTGCCGGATCCGCCCGTCACGCCACGACAGGCGCTTCTGCCGGTCGGGCGCGGTCGCTGCGCGGACGCTGGCACCGGTGATCATCGAGGCGAGGCTCGGATAGCTCATCGCCGCGCCGCGCCCTTCCAGCCGCTGGCCGCGATCGTCGGGCAGCCAGACATGGATGGCGAGCGCCACCGCGATCGCGATCAGGGCAAAGGCGAACAACGGCCCCGGCAGCCCGATGAAGGGCAGCACGAACAAGGGCGCCAACGCCGGCCCGACGATAGTGCCGAGCCCGAAGGAGGAGGACAACGCCGACAATTGCGCCGTTCGCGCCGAGCGCCGGGTCTTGGACGCGAGATAGGCCTGCGTCGCGCTCGGCGTGGCGCAGCCGAGCGCGCCGTAGATGGCGCGGAACAGCCCGAACAGCAGAAAGGTCAGCGCCGCGCCGGTCCATCCGTGCAGCCCGGCGATCAGCACCAGACCGCACAGGGTCATCGAGACGATGAAGCCGAGCAGCCCCAATTGGGTCAGCGCCTTGCGGCCGTGGGTGTCGCTCTTTTCGGCCCAGGTCGGCGCCAGCCATACCCACAGCACGGCGCTCCAGGTGTAAGCGATGGCGACCCAGAAATCGGCGATTCCGATCGCGCGGCCGATCGCCGGCATCACCGATTGCAGCGCGGTATTGCCCGCCGCCGCGACCAGCATCGCGGCGTAGAGCAACAGGAAATGCAGGTTGGTCAGCGCCGATCCGCCGACCTTCTGTCGCTTGGGGGACGCGCCTTGCATGAGAAGCGCTCCTAGCGGCCTTCCGGAACTTGCCAAGGCGGCAGGCATTTGCTTGGAGCCATTGCCAGCCGTCCGCGGACACTTTAGCCGGAGCCCCCATGCAAGCCACGTCCGCCCGCGCGCTCAAGGAACGGCGCCGTCATGATCGCCGCCGTCGGAACGGCTCCGAGCGACTCGCCTTCCTCCGCGGTTTCTTCAAGAACCCGGTCATGGTCGGCTCCGTCATCCCGTCGAGCCGCCGTTTGATCGACAAGATGCTGGGTCCGGTCGATTGGCCGAACACCCGGCTGTTCGTCGAATATGGCCCGGGCGTCGGCACCTTCACCCGCATCATTCTTGATCGCCTGCCCGAAGATGCGCGGCTGGTCACCATCGACACCAATCCTGAATTCACCGCTTTCCTCAAGGAAAGCATCGACGATCCGCGGCTGATCGCGATCACCGCCAGCGCCGCCGACGTCGAAAAGGTGCTGGAAGAACGCGGGCTCGGCCACGCCGACTATATCCTCTCGGGCCTGCCCTTCTCGACCCTGCCGCCGGGCGTCGGCGATGCCATCGGCGCTGCCACCGCACGCGCGATCCGGCCGGGCGGCGCGTTCCTTGTTTATCAGTTCAGCCCCAAGGTCCGCGACTTCATCGCCCCCGTGTTCGACCGCCTCGACCGCGGCTTTGAATGGGTCAACGTGCCCCCGGCGACCCTGTTCTGGGCGTGGCGCAACGAGGCCTGAGCTTCAGCCCTCGGGTCCGAAGTTCAGCCGCCGCGTCACGGTATAATCCACCGCGGTCACCAGGAAATTGGAGAGCGCCCACTTCAACCGGCGCCACCAATGCGCCCGCTCGCGATGCAGCGCCGGGGTAATTTCCTGGCACTTGGCCAGCTCGCCTTCGAAAAAGCCCCGCATCTGCGCCGCAAAGCCCGCATCCTCGATCCGCAGCATCATCTCGAGGTTGAGATACAGGCTGCGGAAATCGAAATTGGCCGACCCGATGTGCACCACGTCGTCGAGGATCAGCAACTTGGTGTGCAATTTCTCGGGCTGATATTCGAACATTCGCACCCGGTGACTAAGCAGGCGGCGATAGGTATGCCGGGCAGCGGCGATGGTGGCATTGTTGTCCGACCTTGCCGCAGTGACGATCCGCACCTCGCCGCGGCGGCCGAGCCGGCGGAGCCGCCGAAGCATCGCGAACGGCGGCGAGAAATAGGCCGAGATCATGTCCAGCCGGCCCGCCGCGTGAAGATCGCGGGCGATACCGAAGGTCCACGGATGCCCGCGCCGGACCGGCCCCGTATATTGCCACTGCAGCGCCCCCTTGCGCTGGGTATGCCGGTGCAGGATCCGGCGCAGTTCACGCAGCTTGGGACCCTTGCGCACGGTCCAGCCATGAAGCGCATCGAAATAGCGCGCGGCCGGGCGCACCGCGGCGCCTTCGATGTGCAGCCACAGGTCGCGCCACCGCTCGTCCGAATGGTCGCTCATGTAATCGACCGTGAGGTTGGCGCCGCCCGTGATCGCTTCCTTGTCGTCGATCACCACCAGCTTCTGATGATTGCGCAGGAGATAGCGGACGCCGATCCGCGGATTGAACAGACAGCTCTTGCCCCCCGCCCCTTTCAGCGGGTCGAAGAAGTCGGACGGGATGTCGGACCCGAAGCCGTCGAGGATGACGTTGACGGTGCAGCCCCGCTGCGCCGCCCGCACCAAAGCGTCGCGCACGGCTTCGCCCACCGCGTCGGCGTCCATCATGTAGAACAGCAGCCGGATCGACTTTTTTGCCCCTTCGATCATCCGCAGTAGCAGCCGCAACCGTTCCGACCCGCCTTCGATCAGTGTCAGGCGCGTTCCCGCCACGTCCACGTGGATCGCGGAGGACGAGGCGACCGGCGGCTCGGCAAGGTCGTGCATGCAAACCATCGGTAAAGCGCCGTGCGACGCACGCAACCCCGTCGACGCCGTGATGGCCGACAGAGGCGGGACCGAGCCGCTTTCCTTGACTTCGCAGGGGTAACGACCTAGGTCCCCACCCTTCTCTTTTCAGCTTTGCACCTCATGGAAGGCCACGCCTGATGGCACGCGTCACCGTCGAAGATTGCGTCGACAAGGTTTCGAACCGTTTCGATCTCGTTCTGCTTGCCGCCCAGCGCGCACGGCAGATCTCGGGCGGCGCCGATCTCACCATCGATCGCGACCGCGATAAGAATCCGGTCGTGGCCCTGCGCGAGATCGCCGAGGAAACCGTTCGTCCCAAGGAACTGAACGAGGCCCTGGTGTCGAGCCTGCAGCGCGTCCAGATCGACGAGGAAGACGCGACCGACGAACTGGCCTCGCTCAGCGAATCGGCCGAAGCGCTGCGTCTCACCGCTGCCGCGCCGCCGCGTCCGACCCCGTCGGGCGGCGATTACGAGTAAGGATTAATCGCGCCGCGGTCCTGGGCCGCGGCGCATTCCGGTCAGGCCGCGACCTGCCGCGCGCGCGGCGGCGAGGGCATCTGCAATTCGGCGCCGTCCGAGCCGATCCAGACCAGATCCTCGATGTCCAGCTGACGACCGTCGTGCGCATGCACAGTGATCCGCGCCACCGGCTTGCGGTCGCGGCGATCGGCCAGCTCCGGATGACCCGGTTTGCCAAGCCCCGCATCGAGCGCCCATTGGCGCAGCGCGACCATCACCGGGACCAACGCCGCACCGCGTTCCGTCAGGCCGTAGATCACCTTGCGCCCGTCCTCGGGATCGGGCGAACGAGCCAGGATTCCGGCGCTGACCAACCGCCCCAGCCGGTCGGACAGAATGTTGCGGGCGATACCGAGGCAGGACTGGAATTCCTCGAAATGCCGCAGGCCGAGCATCGAGGCGCGGATGATCAGGCAGGTCCAGCGCTCGCCGATGACCGCCACCGCTTCGGGAATGGGACAGGCATCCGAGGTGGCCTGAAACGCTTGCACCAAACCCACATCACGCCCTGCCACTCGACTTCCCCCATCGTTGAGCCGGGCGGAAACAAGCATAATTTTCAGAGGCATGCCAGCAGGCCACGACACGGTCGCACGTCTGTTGCGCCAAAGTCGCACCACTTCGCGCTTGCAACATGACGGGCGCTGGTCCCATCTAGAGACGGTGCTGAGACAATATGAGCTGGTGGAGCGGGTACGCTCCTATGATCCCGACGCCGACGAGGCGCTGATCAATCGCGCCTATGTCTTCTCGATGAAGGCGCACGGATCGCAAACCCGCGCGTCGGGCGATCCTTATTTCAGCCACCCGATCGAGGTGGCGGGCATTCTCACCGACTTGAAGCTCGACGACGAGACGATCGTCACCGGCATCCTGCACGACACGATCGAAGACACTGTCGCCACCCCCGACGAGGTGGAGCGCTTGTTCGGCGCCAATGTCGCGCGGCTGGTCGACGGGGTGACCAAGCTCAGCAAGATCGAAGCACAATCGGAAAACGAGCGGGCCGCCGAGAACCTCCGCAAGTTTCTCCTCGCGCTTAGCGGCGACATTCGCGTGCTGCTGGTGAAGCTCGCCGACCGCCTCCACAACATGCGCACGCTTCATCACATCCAGAAGGAGGACAAGCGCCGCCGCATCGCCCGCGAGACGATGGATATCTATGCCCCGCTCGCCGAGCGGATCGGCATGTACGAGATCATGAACGAGATGCAGACGCTGGCCTTCCGGCAACTGGAGCCCGACGCCTATGCCTCGATCACCCGCCGCCTGTCGCAGCTCCACGCCGAGGGCGGCGATATCGTCAGCCGGATCGGGCTCGGGCTTCAGCTGCACCTCGCCGACAATGGCCTCGAAGCCGAAGTCACGGGGCGCGAGAAGCATCCCTATTCGATCTGGCGCAAGATGGCCGAGCGCCACATCAGTTTCGAGCAATTGTCCGACGTCATGGCCTTCCGCGTGATCGTCGACGATGTCGACCAATGCTATCGCGCGCTGGGCCTGATCCAGCGCCGCTGGCCGATGGTCCCGGGCCGCTTCAAGGACTTCATCTCGACCCCCAAACGCAACGGCTATCGCAGCATCCACACCTCGGTCATTCACGACAGCAAGATGCGGATCGAGGTGCAGATCCGCACGCGCGAGATGCACCTCCAGGCCGAAAAGGGCCTCGCCGCCCACTGGGCCTACAAGGAAGGCAAGCCCGCCGCCGACATTCACGTGCCGTGGATCGACGATCTGGTCGAGATCCTCGATCATGCCGACAGCCCCGAGGAGCTGCTCGAGCATACCCGGATGGCGATGTACCAGGACCGGATCTTCGCCTTCACGCCCAAGGGCGAGCTGATCCAGATGCCCAAGGGCGCAACCCCGGTCGATTTCGCTTACGCCGTCCACACCCGGCTCGGCGACAAGACGGTCGGGGCCAAGGTCAACGGCCGCGTGGTCCCGCTCCGCACCCTGCTCGACAATGGCGACCAGGTGGAGATCCTGACCAGCGACGCGCAGACGCCCCAGCCCTCGTGGCTGCGCTTCGTCGCGACCGGCAAGGCGCGGTCGGCGGTGCGCCGTTTCGTCCGCCACAAGGAGCGCGACGAAACGGTCGAGCTCGGCGCCAAGATCTACGACGAGATCGTGGCCCGCCTGCCCGCGCCGCTATCCAAGGAAGCGCTGCCCCGGGCGCTGAAGAAGCTCAAGATCGAGGACGAAGACGCGCTGATGATCGCCATCGCGCGCAAGCGGATCGGCGACGACGCGCTGATGGAAGCGCTGATGCCGGGATCGACCGGAGGCGACGTCGCGCCGCGCCCGTCGTCCCAGCGCCGCGCCATTTCGATCCGCGGGCTTACCCCGGGTGTCGCTTTCCACCTCGCACCCTGCTGCCACCCTATTCCCGGCGATCGGATCGTCGGCCTGCGCCGCGAGGATGAGGAGATCGAGGTCCACGCGATCGGCTGCGACCTTCTCGCCAGCGGAATCGACGCCGACTGGCTCGACCTCAGCTGGAGCGACGATTCGGACGGCGCCACCGCGCGGCTGTGCATCATCCTGCGCGACGTGGCGGGCGCGCTCGGCACCATGGCGACGACGCTTGGCGCGAAAGGCGCCAACATTATCAATCTGGCGCAAGTCCACCGCGACGGGTCGTTCCATACCTTCCACGTTGACGTGGAAGTGCACGACCTCGCGCACCTCCACACGATCATGGCCGCGCTTCGAGCCGCCGACGCCGTGTCCAGCGTCGAGCGGGTCTAACCCCGCCCGCGCGCCCGCTCGACCGCGCCTGCGGCGAGCACCGCCAAAGTCACGAGATCGCTTGCGCCGGCGGTCATCGGGGCGATCTGCACCGGCAGCTTCATGCCGATCAGGAACGGCCCGATCACGCTTTCCCCGCCCAGCGCGCGCAGCAGCTTGGCCGACAGGCTGGCCGACTGAAGACCCGGCATGATCAGGATATTGGCCGGGCCGTTGAGGCGGCTGAACGGATAATATTTGCGCTGCATATCGTGATTGAGCGCAAGATCGGGCGCCATTTCGCCTTCATATTCGAAATCGCACTGCCGCTCGTCGAGCAGCTGCACCGCGTCGCGCAGATTGTCGACATAAGCCCCCGGCGGATTGCCGAAGGTCGTGTAGCTGACAAACGCCACGCGCGGCTCCTGCCCCATGCGACGAGCGAAGGCGGCAGAGCGAATGGCGATCGAGGCGAGGTCCTCGGCGGTCGGACGCTCGGTCACTGCGGTGTCGGCGATCAGCACCGTCTGATTCTGGCCGACCACGATGTTGACCCCGAACGGCGGCGCGCCTTCTTCCTGGTCGACAACCATCGACACCTGCCGCAGCGACTGGCTGAACGGGCGGGTGACACCGGTGATCATCGCATCGGCCTCACCCAGCGACAGCATCGCCGCGGCGAAATAATTGCGGTCCTGATTGACCATCCGCTCGATCTCGCGCCGCAGGAAACCGCGGCGCTGGAGGCGGCCATAAAGGTGATCGACCGCGCGCCCGACCAGCGGTGAGTTGCGGCTGTTGAGCACTTCGAAGCCCGACGGATCATCGACTCCCAGCTCGCGCAAACGGTCGTGGACGTCTTCGCGCCCGACCAGCACGGGCGTTCCATAGCCCGCATCCTTGAACGCGATCGCCGCCCGCAGAACGACCTGTTCCTCGCCCTCGGCGAACAGGACGCGCTTGGGATTGGTCTTGGCCGCTTCGTAGGCCAGGCTGAGCACGCTGACCGTCGGATTGAGCCGGGCCCGCAGCGACTGGCGGTACGCCGCGAAATTCTCGATCGGCCGCTGCGCCACGCCCGACCGCATGGCGGCTTCGGCGACAGCGGCGGGAACCACCTCCATCAGGCGCGGGTCGAACGGCGCGGGGATGATGTAATCGGCGCCAAAGCGCTGGCTGACCCCGCCATAGGCCGCCGCCACTTCCTCCGGCACCGCTTCGCGCGCCAGTTCGGCAAGCGCATTGGCGGCGGCGATCTTCATCTCGTCGTTGATCGCAGTCGCCCGCACGTCGAGCGCGCCGCGGAAGATGAAGGGGAAGCCGAGCACGTTGTTGACCTGGTTCGGATAATCAGACCGACCGGTGGCGACGATCGCATCGGGACGCGCGGCCTTGGCTTCGGGCGGGGTAATCTCCGGGTCCGGGTTGGCCATCGCGAAAATGATCGGCTGCGGCGCCATGTCGGTCACCCATTCGGGCTTCAGCGCCTTGGCTGCCGACAGGCCGAGGAACACGTCGGCCCCGACCAGCGCATCGGCGAGACTGCGCCGCTCGGTAACCACCGCATGCGCGCTCTTCCACTGGTCGAGATCGTCGCGGCCCTTGTGGATGACGCCCGTGCGGTCGCACATGATGACATTGTCACCGCGCACGCCCATCGCCTTGATCAGCTCGGTGCAGGCGATGGCGGCGGCGCCCGCGCCGTTCACCACCACCTTGATGTCCTTGAGCTCGCGCCCGGTCAGCAGGCAAGCGTTGATTAGCCCCGCCGCAGTGATGATCGCGGTGCCGTGCTGGTCGTCGTGGAACACGGGAATGTTCATCCGTTCGCGCAGCGTCTGCTCGATCACGAAGCAGTCGGGCGCAGCGATGTCCTCGAGGTTGATGCCGCCGAAGCTCGGCTCCATCAGCGCCACCGCGTTGATGAAGGCGTCGGGATCACGGGTATCGAGTTCGATATCGATCGAATCGACGTCGGCGAAACGCTTGAACAGCACCGCCTTGCCTTCCATCACCGGCTTGGACGCCAGCGCGCCAAGATCGCCGAGGCCGAGAATGGCAGTGCCGTTGGAGATCACCGCGACAAGATTGCCCTTGGCGGTGAAGTCATAGGCGCAGGCCGGGTTCTCGGCGATCGCCCGCACCGGCACCGCGACCCCGGGCGAATAAGCGAGGCTAAGGTCGCGCTGGGTCGCCATCGGCTTGGAGGCGACGATCTCGATCTTTCCAGGCCGGCCGCGCGAATGGAAATGCAGCGCCTCGGCTTCGGAAAACTTCACATTGCTTTCGGACATGGGGCGTCCCTAGCGCAAGTCGGCAAGCAGCCCAACTTCGTTCGTGCTGAGCGAAGTCGAAGCACGCGGGCGCCAATGCCCTTCGACTTCGCTCAGGGCGAACGAAAGTGTGTCGCCGGCGATCAAGTCGGGCTAAGCCGACCAAATGGCCCGGGCCGACGCCGACACCCCGATGATGCAGCAATATCACCGCCTCAAGGACGAGGCCGGTGACGCCTTGCTGTTCTACCGCATGGGCGACTTCTTCGAACTGTTCTTCGAGGACGCCAAGACGGCCGCCGCCTGCCTCGACATCGCGCTGACCAAACGCGGCGACGGCGTGCCGATGTGCGGGGTCCCTTGCCACTCGGCCGAAAGCTATCTCGCCCGCCTGATCCGCGCCGGCCACCGCGTCGCCATCGCCGAGCAGATCGAAAGCCCGGCCGAAGCGCGCAAGGCGCGCGGCTCCAAGGCATTGGTCGAGCGCGCGATCGTCCGGCTGGTGACGCCGGGCACGCTGACCGAGGACACCCTGCTCGACAGCGGTTTGGCCAATTGGCTGGCGGCGGTCGGGCGCGCGGGCGACGACTGTGCCATCGCGGCCTGCGATATTTCGACGGGGCGATTCGAACTCGTCGCCTGCGCCGGGGACGAGCTTGCCGCCGAACTGGCGCGGCTCGGGCCCGCCGAAGTGATCGGCGGCGAGCCGCTTGCCGGGATCGAGGCACGCTGGGGCTACGAAGGCTTCGACAGCGCGGGCGGGGAACGGGCGCTGAAGCGGCGGTTCGGACTGGGCGATCTCGACGGGCTCGGCAGCCCGGGACGGGCCGAGCTGGCGGCGGCGGGCGGGCTGCTCGCCTATCTCGACGCGACCCAGCGCGAGGCGACCGCCTTTCTCGGCCTGCCGCGCCGGGTCCAGCGTTCGGCGCACATGGCGATCGATGCGGCGACCCGCACCAGCCTCGAAATCTGCCGTACTGCCGAAGGCGCAATCGCGGGGTCGCTGCTCGGCGAAGTCGACCGCTGCGTCACCGCTGCGGGACGCCGCCTGCTCGGCAGCGACCTAGCCGCGCCGCTCACCGACCGCGCGGCGATCGAGGACCGGCTCGACCTCGTCGCCTGGTTCTCGGAAGAACCGATCCGCCGTGACCGCCTGCGCAGCGCCTTGCGCAGCCTGCCCGATCTCGGCCGGGCGCTCGGGCGGCTGGTCGCCGGCCGCGGTGGCCCTCGCGACCTAGCGTCCCTACGCGATGGCCTTGGCGGCGCGGCCGAGCTTGCCGCCACCCTCGGTGGGCAAGCGCTTCGACCCCGCTTGCTCGACACCTTGCTGCCGCTGCTCGGCGGCCACGAAGCGCTAACCGGAGCGCTCGGCCACGCCCTGGTGCCCAGCCCGCCGCTCGATGCCGCCAAAGGTGGGTTCATCGCCGAAGGGTTCGACCCCGAACTCGACGCGCTCCGCTCGGCCTCCAGCGACGGCCGCCGCGCGATTGCCGATCTGGAAGCCCGCTACCGCGAAGCGACCGGCGTCACCGCGCTCAAGATCCGGCACAATGCCGTCCTCGGCTATCACGTCGAAGTACCCGCCAAGCACGCCGACAAATTGCTCGCTCCCGACAGCGGCTTCACCCATCGCCAGACGATGGCGGGCGCGGTGCGCTTCAACAGCCCGGCGCTGCACGAGGAAGCGAGCCGCGTGCTCGAAGCGGGTGGCCGCGCGCTGACGCTGGAGCAAGCCCATCTCGCTTGCCTGACCGCCGCCGCCGTGGCCGAAGCCGCGCCGATCAGCGCCACCGCCGATGCGCTCGCCCGGATCGACGTCGCCGCCGCATTGGCCGAACGAGCGAGCGAAGGCGGCTGGGTCCGCCCTGCGCTCGATGACACGCCCTGCCTCGAGATCGAAGGCGGCCGCCACCCGGTGGTCGAGCGCGCACTGGCCCGAGGCGGCGACCGCTTCGTCGCCAACGATTGCTGCCTTGGCGCCAGCGACCGCCTGTGGCTGATCACTGGCCCCAACATGGGCGGCAAATCGACCTTCCTGCGGCAAGTCGCACTGATCGCCTTGTTGGCGCAGGCCGGCAGCTTCGTCCCGGCGAGCCGCGCAAAGGTCGGCCTAGTCGATCGCCTGTTCAGCCGTGTCGGCGCGTCCGACAATCTCGCCCGCGGGCGTTCGACCTTCATGGTCGAAATGGTGGAAACCGCCGCCATCCTCGCCCAAGCGACGGAGCGCAGCCTGGTCATCCTCGACGAAATCGGGCGCGGCACCTCAACCTATGACGGGCTCGCGATCGCCTGGGCGGTGGTCGAGGCAATGCACGACGAGGCGAAATCGCGCACCCTCTTTGCGACCCATTATCACGAACTCACCCGCCTCGCCGGGCGACTGCCGTGCCTGTCGCTGCACAATGTCCGCGCGCGCGAATGGAAGGGCGATCTGGTCCTGCTGCACGAAGTCGCAGAGGGCGCGGCGGATCGCAGCTACGGTATCGCCGTGGCGCGGCTGGCGGGGCTGCCGCCGACGGTCGTCGCCCGCGCGAAATCGGTGCTGGCGAAGCTCGAAGCGGGCCGCGATGCCACCGGCGGGATTGCCGCGGGACTCGACGACCTGCCGCTGTTCGCCGCGGCGGCGGCGAGCGAACAGCCGGCCGATCCGCTGGCCGAGGCGCTGGGCGACATCGACCCCGATGCGCTCACCCCGCGCGAAGCGCTCGAGGCGCTGTACCGCCTAAAGACGCTCGCTCAGCCTTCGCCGTAAAGCCCGATCGCTTCGAACATCACCGACAGCGCCGCGCGTTCGTCGGGATCAAGCGCTGGATTCCACACCTCGAGCAGCAGGACGATGCGGGTCTCGTCGCTGTCGTTGAAGGCTTCATGCTCGATCGAATCGTCGAACAGCAGACCCTTGCCCGCTTCGACCTGCCGAACGTGATTGCCGACCCTCAGGCGGCAACCCTCTGGAACGATCAGGGGAATGTGGCAGATCAGCCGGGTATTGAGCATTCCCCAGTGCGGCGGGATGTGGGTGCGCGGGCGAAGCTGTGAGAACAGAATATTGGGCGCGCGGCCGGTGATCATGGGAATCGGCGCCGCCTCCAGCGCCTGCATCGTCGCCGGGCAGCGCGCCGCATTCTCCGGCACGACCGCGCCGTCCTTCCACAGGTAAAGCGCGCTCCAGCGAGGGTCGCCCAGCAACGCATGCCCGCGGTTGGCACGGGTGGCGTCGCCCTGCACATAAGGAGCGAAACCATCCCCGCCGAGCAGAGCCTCGACCTCCTGCCGCATCGCCGGTGCCGCCGCTTCAAGGTCGGCGATCCACGGAAAAGCCGCGGTGTCGTAAAAGGCGATCTGCGGCAAGCCGGGATAGAAAAAGCTGGTCGGCTGCTGCAGTTGGACCGGCGCTTCTCCCTGGAGAATAGCGATCGCTTCCGAAAACCGCTCCGGTCGCCGCGTGCCAAGTCCCCCGTCCCGAAGGCGCTGCTCGAGATGATCGCCGAACCTCTTCTGGGCCGAGGTAATGAGCCCGCGCGCCCGCGTCAGACGCTCGGCAAGCGCCGGCGGCGGATTTGCCGGCGCCTGCGACAAAGCCAACGAGAGAAAACTTACCGCCGCGCGATCGTCCCCGCGCTCCGCGATCAATTCGCCCTTTGCGAGCAGGGCCTGGACGAACCGCCCATCAAGCTGAAGCGCGCGATCCAGCGCCGCTTCGCAGCCGGCCGTGTCGCCCCCGGCCCGGCGTGCCTCGGCCAACAGCAGCCACACGGGTGGCGGCGCGTCGGCACGAACCGCTTGTTCTTCGAGAAAAGATCGCGCGCCCGGGTCGCCGCGACGCAGGCGCTCGAGTGCCGAAGCAAGAACGGTCGGCCAATCGGACACAATTGTCTTTCTCTTCGTCGGCGGGGACGAAGCCAAGGCTAGCAGTGTCGGCTCGCCGTTCAAGGCGCGATTGGGTACACAGGGAACGCAATGGCCGACCTGCCTTCCCTGTCCGACCGGCTCGCGGCGTATCGCGCCGAAGTGGAACGCCGCGTCCGGGCCGACCCCACCTGCGGCCGCGATCATGCGGCGTTCGTGTCCGCATTCACCGACAGCCTCGTGCGCCAGGCGTTCGCCGACGCCCGCGCGGCCTATCCCAATCCCAACCCGTCCGCGGCCGAACGAGTCAGCCTGGTCGCGCTCGGCGGCTATGGGCGCGGCGAGATGGCGCCGTTCAGCGACATCGACCTCATGTTCCTGACCCCCACCCCGCGCACGCCGTGGTGCGAGCAGGTAATCGAAGCCACGCTCTACGCCTTGTGGGACGCCAAGCTGAAGATCGGCCAGGCGATCCGCACCATTCCCGAACTCCTTCACCTGGCGCGCGAGGACATGACGGTCCGCACGGCGATGCTGGAATCGCGGCTGGTCGACGGCGACGCCGCCCTGTTCGACGACGCCCGCACCCGCTTTCGCGATGAGATCGTCGCCGGCAGCGCGGCCGAATTCGTGTCCGCCAAGCTCGCCGAGCGCGATGCCCGGCACGAGAAATTCGGGGACAGCCGCTATCTGGTCGAGCCCAACGTCAAGAACGGCAAGGGCGCGCTGCGCGATCTTCAGACCCTGTTGTGGGTCGGCCGCTATGTCCGCGACGTCCGAATCTCCGCCGAACTGGTCGACGCGGGGCTGCTGACACCTACCGAATTCGCGCGCTTCGACCGGGCCGAGCGTTTCTACTGGTCGGTCCGTTTCCTTCTTCACCTCGCGACCGGGCGCGCCGAAGAACGGATGAGCTTCGCCCACCAGCGCGAACTCGCGGCCGCGCTCAACTACGCCGACCGCCCGGGCAAGAGCTCGGTCGAGCGGTTCATGCACATGTATTTCCTCCAGGCCCGCAGCGTCGGCGACCTGACCGGCCAGTTTCTCGCCCAGCTCGACGAGCAGCTCGGCGACAAGGGCCGCCGCTTCGCGCTGCCGACCTTTCTCCGCCGCCCGCGCAGGCTCGGCGGGTTCGTCATCAGCCGCGGTCGGCTGGCGCTGCCGCACGACCGTTTCCTGCGCGAAGACCCGCGCCGGCTGCTCGCGCTGTTCGCGCTGGCCGCCCGCGAAAAGCTCGAAATTCACCCCAGCGCGATGCGCGCCGCCACCCGCGATGCGCGGCTGGTCGAACAGGTCCGCGACGATCCCCAAGCCAACGCCCTGTTCCTCGACGTGCTGACCACGCGCGAGCATCCCGAATTGGTGCTGCGCTGGATGAACGAAGCGAATGTCTTCGGCCGCTTCGTGCCCGACTTCCGCCGCGTCGTCGCGCAGATGCAGTTCGACATGTATCACCACTACACCGTCGACGAGCACACCATCCGGGCGGTCGGCCTGCTCGCCGCGATCGAGCGGGGCGAGCTTGGCGACGACCACCCACTCGCCACCGCCCTGTTCCGGCAGATCGGATCGCGGCGCGTGCTGTACGTCGCGGTGCTGCTCCACGACATCGCCAAGGGCCGCAAGGGCGACCATAGCGTCCTCGGCGAACAGGTCGCCCGAGAACTTTGCCCGCGCTTCGGGCTCGACCCCGGCGAGACCGATACGGTTGCTTGGCTGGTCCGCCATCATCTGCTGCTCAGTCACACCGCCTTCAAGCGCGATCCGGCGGACCCCAAGACCATCGACGACTTCGTTGCCCTGGTGCAAAGCCCGGAGCGGCTGCGGCTGCTGCTGATCCTCACCGTGGTGGACATCAGGGCGGTGGGGCCGGGCGTCTGGACCGAGTGGAAGCGCAAGCTCATTCGCACGCTCTACGATCTGGCCGAGGAGCGACTTCGGCTGGGGCACAAGCAGCGCGGGCGGGCGGAAGAGATCGCGCTTCGCCAAGGCCAGCTGTCGCGGGCGCTGGGCTGGGCGGAAGCACCGGCGAAAGCGCACGCGCGGCGCCTTCCCGACAGCTATTGGCTGGCCGAACCGCCCGAAATCGCGCTCGACAACGCGCGGCAGATCGTTGCCGCCGAAGCCGTCCCCGGGCCGCTCGACCCCTCGGTCCGGGTCGAGCCGGGCACCGAAGCCGCAACCCGGGTAACGGTCTATACCGCCGACCGGCCGGGCCTGTTCTTCCGAATCGCGGCGGCGCTGGCGGCGGCCGGTGCCGAGATCGTCGACGCGCGCATCCACACCACCAGGGACGGCATGGCGCTCGACAATCTGCTGGTCCACGACCGCCAGGGCCAGGTCTATGGCGACCGCCGCCGCCGCCAGCGTCTCGCCAGGGCGGTCACCGCGGCGCTTGGCTCAGGACCGCCGCCCGATCTTCCCGAAGTCGCCCCTTCGGCCTTCGAGGTCGCGCCCTCCATCACCATTGCCGAGGGTGCATCGCGCCGTTTCACGGTGGTCGAGGTGCAAGCGGCCGATCGTCCCGGCCTGGTCGCCGCGCTGGCGCGCGCCATTTTCGAGCAGCAGGTGGCGATCCATTCGGCGCATATCGCCACCTTCGGGGAGCGCGCGGTCGACGTCTTCTATCTTGCGAGCGAAACGGGCCGCAAACTGACCGCCGAGGAGATTGCCCGGCTGCGCCCCGCCCTGCTCACCGCCGCAAGCCAGCCCCGCCAGGATGCGGCCGCCGCCTGACCAATAGGAAAAAGGCCCCGCGGTCGCCCGCGAGGCCCTCCCCCTGTCAAAAGGACTTTGCCTCAGAGGCGCGTGCGAACCGTCAGGCCGTAAGTGCGCGGCTCGGCGAGGAAGGCGCCGAACAGCTGGTTCGAACGGGCGTAGAAGCCCTGCTGGACACCGCGCTGCGTGCCCGAGCCTTGCGCGAAGGCATCGAACGCGACCTGCAGATAATCCTCGTTGAAGAGGTTCTGCGCCCACAGTTCGACCGCCCAGCGGCGATCCGGCCCCTGGATGCCGATACGGCCATTCACCACCGCATAGGAGTTCTGCAGCTTCTCGAGATCGAGATCCGAACCGGTGTTGAACTTCGACTGGTAGCGGGCATCGACATAGAACAACGCGCGGATGCCGCTGTCGGTGATCCGCGGGTTGAAGCTCATCGAGCCGGTCCCGACAAACGCCGAGCTGTTGGACAGGCGGCGGCCCGGCAACTGGAACAGCGCGTTGGTCAGCGGACTGCCGTCTGTGCCAACCAGGTTGTTGGCATAGCGGGTGTTCACGAAGGTAGTGCCGAGGTTGATCGCGACATCCGTGACCGGACGCATGAACAGCTCGACCTCGACGCCCTTGCTGGTCACGCCGGGCTTGGTGTCGCCAGTGCAACCACCCGTGAGCGGGCTGTTGTCACGGTCCGCACCGCCAAGATCGGCCTTACAGGCATTGACGTTGACGACGATGAAGCGGGTGCCGTCAAAGGTGTTGAGCTGGAAGTCCTCGAACCGCTGAAGGAAGGCGGCGACGTTGATGTCGATGCCGCGGCCGTTGAACTTGGCGCCGAGTTCGTAGGCGTTGTTGATCTCGGGCGCGAACTGCAGGCCGTTGAGGCTCGCGGTCGGAAGCACCGGACCGTTGTTGTTCTGGCGCGCCAGGCCGGCTCGATCGAGGTTGAAGCCGCCGCCCTTGTAGCCGCGCGAATAGCTCGCATAGGCCAGCAGCTGGTCGGTCGGCTTGTAGCTGACCACCGCGGTGCCGGAGAATTCGCTCTCCTTCTTGCGGCTTTCGGCCGGGTTGACGTTGCCGCCCGGAACCGACGGGTTGAAGCAGGCGAGCTGCTGCAGCGCGGCCAGCGGGCTTCCGAGCAGCGACCGGCAGATCACGTTGTTGTCGGTGAAGCGCGCATCCAGTTCCTTGGTCTCGCGGGTGTAGCGCAGACCGAGGGTGACCTTCAGGCGGTCGGTGACGTCGAAGATGTTGTGGGTGAACAGCGCCAGGTTGTTGCTGGTCTGGTCGTAGACGTCGAGCAGGCCGGCATTGTTCAGCGTCCCAGTCGGCTGACCAAGCGCCGCAGCGATGCTGCCGAAGCCCGGACGCGCCGGATTGGCGAGCAGCGCCGGAAGCACGGCGAGCAGCTGCTGGCGCTGCGCTTCGGTAACGCCGGGGACCGAGCCGGCGCGAAGCGCTGTCAACGTGCCGGTGGCGACGGCGGTGTTGATGCAGCTCGACCCCACCAGCGGGCTCGGCGAGAGGGCGGTCGGAAGGACGCCGTTGATCAGCAGGCAGTTGGCGAACCGCTCATAGTCCGAACCGAAGCTGAGGTTGTCCGACACCTTGAGCTTCTCGTTGGCGTAATAGCCACCGACCAGCCAGTCGAGACGGCCGTTGAAGGCCTCGCCCTGGAGACGAAGCTCCTGGGTGAAGGTCTTGAAGCGGTTGTAGCTGTTGCCGTCCGCCGCGCGGTGAAGGATGTCGAGGTTGTTGTAGTCGGCGTCGGTGCCGCGTGTGTACTTGTTGTAGCGATAGGCTGTGATCGAGGTCAGTTCGGCACCACCGAAATCGTGAACGATCTCGCCCGATCCACCCCAGTCGCGAACGTCGCTCTGGTAGCCGAAGCCCGGGGTCCAAGTGGCGCGGCGGGCGAAAGTATCGTCGTTGATGACCGCACCCAGCGCCTGAAGCAGCGGCTTGGCGGTCGACGTCGTGCGTCCGGACAGGATCGCGTCGGTAGCAGGCAGGTAGGAGGCGGCGCAGCAGGTCTCGTCACGCTTGGCGAAGTCGCCGATCAGGCGTACCGAGGTCGCATCGCTCGGCTGGAACAGGAGCTGGCCGCGCAGCAGGTAGCGGTTGCGATCGTTGGCATCTTCGCCGGTGATCGAATTGATGACGAAGCCGTCGCGCTTGACGTACACGCCGTCGACACGGGCCGCGATGTTGGAGCTGAGCGGACCGGTCAGGCCGAGTTCCAGGCGGCGGAAGTCGTAGTTGCCGATGTCGATCTGGCCGTTGGCGCCGAACTGGAAGCGCGGCTTGGCGGTGATGACCGAGATGATGCCGGCCGAGGCGTTGCGGCCGAACAACGTGCCCTGCGGACCGCGCAGCACTTCGACGCGGTCGATCTGACCAAGCTCCGACAGGCCGACGCCGGTACGCGAGCGATAAACGCCGTCGATAAAGGTCGCGACCGAGCTTTCGAGCCCGGGGTTGTCGCCGACGGTGCCGATGCCGCGGATACGGGCCACGCCCGCGCCGGCTTCGGACGAGGTCGAGGAAACCTGCAGCGAGGGCGACAGCTGCTGGAGCTGCCGAAGGTCCGTGACGCCCGAATTCTCAAGGCTTTCTGCGGTAACGGCGCTGACCGCCAGCGGAACGTCCGACAGCGCTTCGTTACGGCGCGTCGCGGTGACCACGATGTCGCCGTTGTCGCTGCTCGGTGCCTGCTGGGCGGTGTTGTCGACCGCGGCCGCTTCGGCGGTGGCGCCGTCGGTCGGCTGGGCGGCACCCTGATCGGTGTCGGTCGACTGGGCGAAGGCCGGAGTCGAAATGGCGAACAGGCCCGCCGAAAGCAGCCAAATGGACTTGCGCATGAAGGAACCCCTCCTAACAAAACTGTAAGGGAGGGGCCTAGAGCAGCCGCGCCGCTCTTGGGAAGCGGGCCACACAGTCAATCGAGCGAAGAAAACGAAATGTTACCGGGCAGCAACATCATGCGGTGCAGCAAATAGTCATGCTGCACCGCACACTGGCATTAACGTACTTACTGCCGGGAATAGCTGGTCGACGAAGAATTCATGGCTTTTCCGCCACATCCGTTACTTGGGTGACAGCACCATCAGCATTTGCCGACCTTCCATCCGCGGATGGGCCTCGACCTTGGCGATTTCGCCGGTTTCCGAGGCAACCCGCTGAAGCACCGCCATACCGAGCTGGCCATGCGCCATTTCGCGGCCACGGAATCGCATAGTGACCTTGACTTTGTCCCCGTCACCCAGGAACTCGACGACCTTCTTCATCTTGGTCTCGTAGTCGTGGTCGTCGATGTTGGGACGCATCTTGATCTCCTTGATCTCCTGCGTCTTTTGCCGCTTGCGCTGCTCGTTGGCCTTTTTCTGCGCTTCATACTTGAAGCGGCCAATATCGAGGAATTTGGCGACGGGCGGATCGGCATTCGGGCTGATCTCGACCAGATCGAGCCCGACTTCGGCAGCCTGCTCGATCGCTTCACGCGTAAACATCACGCCAAGGTTCTCGCCGTTTTCATCGATCACCCGCACCTTCTGGCTTTGGATGAATTCGTTGTAGCGAGGACCGGAAAGCTGGGGCGGCGCCAGAGGGCGCCTCATTGGCGGACGTATAACGCAATCTCCATTGGTAATTGAACAACTGTGCCAGCTAGGCCCTTCGCCCTCACCTGAAAAGAGGGCGACACGACCACCCGTGCATTTTGTGGCGGCCTGTGGCGGCGTGGCGTCATTCGCGCCTCTCGTCGCCTTCGCCGACTCTCCCTACATAGGAAGTCGGAGAAAGAATTACGATGCTCGAGTTTCTTGGCGGCCTACTGCTGTTCTTCCTGACCCTGGTGGTGCTGGCGGTCTGGCTCGGAATTCGGATGGCGCGCCGGCTGATGCGCACCGCGCGCGGTTTTGCCGGCAGCTTCACGCAAGGGATGCCGGGCTTTTCGGCGATTCCCGATCCGCGCTGGGCGCGGCTTGCGGCCTTGCTAGACCGGCGCCAGCGGGAAGCCGCGCGGGTCGCGCGCGAGCGGATCGCCGCCCTGCTGGCCGAGCGCGGCTCGGCGGCGCTGACCCCCGACGAAGCGCAATTGATGATCAGCTGCGAAAAGCGCGTGCCCGAACTGATCGACACCTGCCTCGACCGCTGCCGCACCGCGCGCCCGACCGAGCGCTGCGATTATGCCGGCCCGACGCTGGAGCGGCTGGTGCGGATCGGCGAGGAAGCCGAGGCGACGAGGCAGGCGATCCGCGCCCGCGACGACGGGCGCCTCACCACCATGCACCATTATTTCGACGCGGTGACCGCGAAAAATTAGACCGCGCGAAGGTCCGGCGGAGTTGCCTCGGCCTTCAGCATCGCCATCGCCTCGTCGAGACTCAGCACCTGCTGGCGCTCTTCGCTGCCAAGGCGACGCACGGCGACGGTGCCTTCCTCCGCCTCGCGCTTGCCGACGACCAGCAGCAGCGGGACCTTGGCGAGGCTGTGTTCGCGCACCTTGTAGTTGATCTTCTCGTTGCGCGTATCGGCCTCGACCCGGAAGCCCGCCGCCTGAAGCTTGGCGGTGACCTCGTTGGCGTAATCGTCAGCATCCGACACGATGGTCGCGACCACCGCCTGCACCGGGGTCAGCCACAGCGGCAGATTGCCGGCGAAATGCTCGATCAGGATGCCGATGAAGCGCTCGAACGTGCCGAGGATGGCGCGGTGGAGCATCACCGGGCGGTGGCGCTCGCCATCCTCGCCGATGTAGCTGGCGTCCAGCCGCTCCGGCAGCACGCGGTCGGACTGGATGGTGCCGACCTGCCAAGTCCGGCCGATCGCGTCGGTCAGGTGGAATTCTAGCTTGGGCGCATAGAAAGCGCCCTCGCCCGGCAATTCTTCCCACCCAAACTCGGGCGTCGCGCGGCCGCTCGACACCACCGCCTCGCGCAGTTCGGCCTCCGCCTTGTCCCACATCTCCTCGCTGCCGAAGCGCTTCTCCGGACGCAGCGCCAGTTTCACCGCGTACTTATCGAAGCCGAGATCGCGATAGATGCCGTCCAGCAGGTCGCAGAAATCGCGCACCTCCTGCACCAACTGATCCTCGCGGCAGAAGATGTGGGCATCGTCCTGCGTAAACTGGCGCACCCGCATGATGCCGTGCAGCGCGCCGTGCGGCTCGTTGCGGTGGCAGCAGCCGAATTCGGCCATGCGAAGCGGCAACTCGCGATAGCTGGTGATGCCCTGCTTGAAGATCAAAACGTGCGCCGGGCAATTCATCGGCTTCAGCGCCATCCACTCGGCGTCGTCCGACACCAGCGGCCCCTCGTCCTCGGTGTTGGGCACCTCGTCGGGGATGACGAACATGTTCTCGCGATACTTGCCCCAGTGGCCGGACTTCTCCCACTGGCGCGCATCCATCACTTGCGGGGTCTTGACCTCGTGATAGCCGGCGGCATCGAGCTTGCGGCGCATATACGCCTCGAGCTGCCGCCAGATGAGGAAGCCCTTGGGGTGCCAGAAGACGCTGCCATGCGCTTCGGCCTGGAGGTGGAACAAATCCATCGCCTGGCCCAGCTTGCGATGATCGCGCTTGGCCGCTTCTTCGAGCCGCGTCAGATGCTCGGCGAGCTGCTTCTTGTTGAGCCACGCCGTCCCGTAGATGCGGCTCAGCATCGGGTTCTTGGGATCGCCGCGCCAGTAAGCGCCCGACACGCGGGTCAGCTTGAACGCCTGCGGATCGAGCTTGCCGGTGCTGGCCAGATGCGGCCCGCGGCACAGGTCCATCCAGGCATCCTCGCCCTTGCCGGAGCGATACATGGTTATGGTCTGGTCGGCCGGAAGCTCCATCACCCACTCGGATTTGAAGGTCTCCCCGGTGCGGGCGAAGAAATCGCGCACATCCTCGCGCTTCCACACTTCGCGGATCAGCGGCTCGTCGGCGGCGATGACGCGGCGCATCGCTTCCTCGATCGCGGGCAGGTCTTCCTCGGTGAACGGACCACGATCGGGGGCGGGCGCGAAGTCGTAATAGAAGCCGTCGTCGGTTGCCGGACCAAAGGTGATCTGGGTGCCGGGATACAGCTTCTGCACCGCTTCGGCGAGGACGTGGGCATAGTCGTGCCGGACCAGTTCCAGCGCGTCCTTTTCGTCGCGCGCGGTGATCAGCGCGAGCTCGGCATCCTCTTCGAACGGGCGCATGATATCGCGCACCTCGCCATTCACGCGCGCGGCGAGCGCCGCCTTGGCGAGGCCCGGCCCGATGGCCGCGGCGACGTCGGCCGGGGTCGAGCCTTCCGGCATCTCCCGCACGGTGCCGTCGGGAAGCGAGATTCGGAACATCTTGGACATGCGCCCGCCCTTAGCGGGTGCGTCGCGCGATGTGCACCCCCCGGCTAGAGCGGCTTGCCGAAGACGACCAGCCGCTCGACTTCGGCAAAGCCGTTGGCTGCATGCCAGGCGATGCTCGCCGCATTGTCGGGCCAGGTATCGGAGCCAAGCCAGTCGAGCCCCTCGCCGCGCGCCCAGTTTTCGACGGCCCGGAGCAGCGCACGCGCCACCCCCGCCCCGCGCTGCGCCGGATCGACCCACAAATCCTCGACGTAAGCCGCGCGAAGGTGCGGCGCCCCTTCGGCATAATTGCGCACGCGGGCGTCAATCAGCCCGATCGCATTGCCTGCTTCGTCCTCGGCGAGGAACGCGACATAGGGTTCGGGCAGGCGCACCCACTCCTCGATTTCGCTGCGGAATTCGGCGGGGTCGGTGCCCTCGTCCAGCCGGGACAGCATCCTCGCCCAGGCGGGGTGATCCGCTTCCTCCGCCCGGCGCACGCGGATCATCGCGCGGTGCGGGCCTCGCATCGTCATCGGCGCGGCGCAGCCATCGACGCGGCGGTCGACCGCCATGAAGGTCTGGGCCGGCGGCAGGTTGCCGAGCTTGCGGGGGCCGAGCCGCTCGCCCTGCTTGCGGGCGAGGCTCATCGGGGTCTCGGGGCAGCGCTTGTCGGCATAAGGGCTTTGCACCGGCATCGGGGCGGCTGGGCGGACCGGAGTGGCCGGAGCAGCGCCGAGAAGGGGCACGGCGGCGAGGATGGCAAAAGCACGCATCGGCGGTTCCTCCTGACGTGCGATCATACCACGATCGGCCTCAGACGGTGAAGCTCTCTCCGCAGCCGCAGCTGCCCTTGGCATTGGGATTTTCGAACACGAAGCCGGCGGTGAAATCGTCCTCGCGCCAGTCCATGACGCTGCCGATCAGATACAGGATCGAGCCGCCATCGACGTAGAAGGTGCCGCCGGGAGTCTCGATCTTCTCGTCGAACTTGTCCTCGGCGGTGACGTAGTCGACCGAATAAGCGAGGCCCGAGCAGCCGCGCCGCGGGGTCGACAGCTTGACCCCGATCGCGTCCGCCGGGGCCTGCGCCATGAGGTTGGCAACGCGCTGCTCGGCACTGGGGGTCAGCGTGATCGCGGCCGGGCGCGGGCGGCGGGTGGCGGTGGTCGTCTCAGCCATCACAGCATCCCCAGTTCGAGGCGTGCTTCGTCGCTCATCTTGCTTGGATCCCACGGCGGATCCCACACCAACTTGACCTCGGCATCGCGGACGCCCGGCACCGACAGCACGCGGATCTCGACCTCGCCCGGCATCGATTCGGCGACCGGGCAATGCGGGGTGGTGAGCGTCATCAGCACCGTCGCATCGCCGTCGTCGGTCACGCTGACATCGTAGATCAGCCCGAGCTCGTAGATATCGACCGGGATTTCCGGGTCGTAGATGGTCTTGAGCGTCTCGACGATCGCCGCCTGAAGATCGCCGCCGGCACCGCCCGCGGGGACTTCGGCGGGCTGCTGATCGAGGAAGCCGGCGAGATAGTCGCGCTTGCGCTCGAACGTTTCGGCGGGTGTTTCCAGGTCGACGCGGGCCTTGGGCGGCGGGGCGACCGCGTCCACTTCCTCGGTCTCGATCTTGCGTTGTTCGTTCATCCGAAGATCCGCTTCACTTTCTTCAGGCCTAGGACCAGCGCGGCGATATCGCCGCTGTCGCTATGGGCCGCAAAACTCGCCCGGCAGGTGGCGGGAACGCCGAGCAGCTGCATCAACGGCTGGGCGCAATGATGCCCGGCCCGGATCGCCACGCCTTCGTCGTCCAAGATGGTGCCGACATCGTGCGGATGCACCCCCTCGACCTCGAAACTGACGATCCCGGCGCTTGTCTCCGGCCCGAACAGCCGGACATAACCAAGCTCGCGCAGCGCGGCGCGGCATTCGGCGACGAGGCCGGTTTCATGCGCATGTATGCGATCGATGCCGATGCCCTCGACCCAGTCGATCGCCGCGGCCAGCCCGATCCCGCCGACGATATGCGGGGTGCCCGCTTCGAACCGCTGGGGTGGGGGCATGAAGGTGGTGCGCTCGAACGTGACCTGGTCGATCATCGCCCCGCCGCCCTGCCACGGCGGCATTGCGTCGAGCAGCGCCTTGCGGCCCCACAACACGCCGATCCCGGTCGGTCCGTACAGCTTGTGGCCCGAATAAGTGTAGAAGTCCGCGCCGCTCGCCGTCACATCGATCGCGACCCGCGGCGCGGCCTGGCAACCGTCGAGCAGCAGCAGGGCGCCCTTGGAGTGCGCGATCTCCGCCGCGCGGGTCACGTCGAGGATCGAGCCGAGCACGTTCGACACGTGCGCGAACGACACGACTCGATGCTTGTCTGAAATCATCGCCTCGGCGGCATCGAGATCGATCTGGCCATCGGCGGTCAGCGGCACGACGTCGATGGCGTAACCGGCGAGCTGCCACGGCACGATGTTGCTGTGATGCTCGAGCGCCGATAGCAGCACCCGGCCGCGGCCTTCCTTGGGCAGCACCTGCGCCACCAGATTGATCGCCTCGGTCGCGCCGCGGGTGAAGACGACTTCTTCCGCCGCGCCGCCGATGAATTGCCCTGCCCGCGCCCGCGCCGCTTCGTACGCCAGCGTCATGTCGGCGCTGCGCTGATAAACCCCGCGATGCACCGAGGCATAATCCTGCGCATAGGCCCGCGTGATCGCGTCGATCACCGCCTGCGGCTTTTGCGCGGAGACGGCGCTGTCGAGATAATGCCAGCCGGCAATCGCCGGAAACTGGTCGCGCACGTCGAGCGGCGCGCTAATCGGGGCCTCCATGTTCACCGCGCCACCTCGCGCAGCAGGCGGCGGGTTTCGGCAATCAGCTCCTCGCGGCGATCCTCGGGCGCGTCGTCCCACAATTGCAGCACGAAGCCTTCGAGCAGCAGCGCCTTGGCACTGGCCGGATCGAGCCCACGCGAGAGGGCGTAGAAGAGCTGGTCCGCATCGAGCTCGCCGACACTGGCGCCATGCGCGCACTTCACGTCGTCGGCGTAGATTTCGAGTTCGGGCTTGCAGTTGGCGGTCGCGCCGCGATCGAGCAGCATCGCCTTCACCGACTGTTCACCATCGACCTTCTGCGCATGCCGGGCGACCGCGACCTTGCCGAGGTAGGAGCCGGTCGACTGATCGGCCAGCACGCTGCGCACGACCTGGTTGGAGGTGCCGTTCGGCTCCTCGTGGCGGACCACGGTGACGATCTCCTGCGTCGCCTTGCCGCCCGCGATATTAGCGGCGTGCAGCGCGAAATGCGCGCCGTCGCGGACGGTCACATCGACTTCGACCCGGCCATAGTCGGTGGCGCCGTTCAGCACGAACAGCGACAGCGACGCACCCGGCTCAAGCACGATCTCGGCGCGGTGCACCTCGACGCTGTCCTGGTTGACGATCAGGACATGGGCATCCTGCTCACCCGCCGGAATGTCGATGCGGCGAGCGGGGGCAAGCCCGTGCCACACGCGGTCGAGCGCCGACAGGTCGGCGTAGCGATACGCCTCGTCCTTGCGGGTAGGGAGGGTGGCGGCGACGCTCATGCGACCTCGGCGTAGCCCCCGCGCTCCAGCTCGTGCGCCAGTTCCGGACCACCCGAACGGCTGATCTGGCCGGCGGTCAGGACATGGACGCGGTCGGGCTGCACATAGTCGAGCAGGCGCTGATAGTGGGTGATCAGCAGCACGCCCTTGTCGGTTGCGCGCATGATGCGATTGATGCCCGCGCCGACGATCCGCAGCGCGTCGATGTCGAGCCCGCTGTCGGTCTCGTCGAGCACCGCGAACTTGGGCCGCATGATCCCCATCTGGACCATCTCGGCGCGCTTCTTCTCGCCGCCTGAAAAGCCGACATTGACCGGCCTCTTGAGCATCTCGACATCCATGCCGAGCTCATCCGCTTCGGCCTTGGCGAGGCGGATGAATTCGGCGCCGCTAAGCTCGGCCTCGCCCCGCGCGCGACGCTGCGCGTTCACGCTTTCGCGGATGAACTGCATCGACGACACGCCGGGGATCTCGACCGGATATTGAAACCCGAGGAACAGCCCTGCGGCAGCGCGCTCGTGCGGCTCCATCGACAGCAGATCCTCGCCGCCAAGTGATACCGAACCGCCGGTCACCTCATAGCCCGGCCGTCCGCCGAGCACATAAGCCAGCGTCGACTTGCCCGCGCCATTCGGCCCCATGATCGCATGCATTTCGCCTGCCGGAACGGAGAGGGTGAGGCCGTTCAGGATCGGCTTGTCGGCGACGGTCGCGTGGAGATTCTCAATCGTAAGCACTTAACCAACACTTCCTTCCAAACTGATCCCCAGCAGCTTCTGCGCCTCGACCGCAAATTCCATCGGCAGCTGCTTCAGCACCTCGCGGGCGAAGCCGTTGACGATCAGCGCCACCGCCGCCTCCTGATCGAGGCCGCGGGCCATGGCGTAAAACAATTGGTCCTCGCTGATCTTCGATGTGGTCGCTTCATGCTCGATGGTCGCGGTCGGGTTCTTGACCTCGATGTAGGGCACGGTGTGCGCGCCGCACTGGTCGCCCAGCAGCAGGCTGTCGCATTGGGTGAAATTGCGGACATTCTCGGCGCCCGGAAGCACGCGCACCAGACCGCGATAGGTGTTGTCGCTGCGGCCGGCCGAAATGCCCTTGGACACGATGGTCGAGCGGGTGTTCTTGCCGATGTGCACCATCTTGGTGCCGGTGTCGGCCTGCTGGCGATTGTTGGTCAGCGCGACCGAGTAGAATTCGCCGACGCTGCCGTCGCCCTTGAGGATGCAGCTCGGATACTTCCAGGTGATCGCGCTGCCGGTCTCGACCTGCGTCCAGCTCACCTTCGACCGCGCGCCCGAGCACATCGCCCGCTTGGTCACGAAATTATAGATGCCCCCGACGCCCTCGGCATTGCCCGGATACCAGTTCTGGACGGTGGAATACTTCACTTCGGCATCGTCATGCGCGACGATCTCGACCACCGCGGCGTGCAGCTGGTTCTCGTCGCGCATCGGCGCGGTGCAGCCTTCAAGATAGGAGACGTAGCTCCCCTTGTCGGCGACGATCAGCGTGCGCTCGAATTGGCCGGTATTCTCGGCATTGATGCGAAAATAGGTCGACAGCTCCATCGGGCAGCGGACGCCCTCGGGAATGTAGACGAAGGTCCCGTCCGAAAAGACCGCGCTGTTGAGGCAGGCGAAGAAGTTATCGCGCTGCGGCACGACACTGCCGAGGTACTTGCGGACGAGATCGGGAAATTCCTTCACCGCCTCGCTGATCGAGCGGAAGATGACGCCCGCCTTGTCCAGCTCCTCGCGGAAAGTGGTCGCCACCGACACGCTGTCGAACACCGCGTCCACCGCCACCTTGCGCGCGCCCTCGACCCCGGCGAGCACCTTCTGCTCCTCGATCGGGATGCCCAGCTTCTCGTAGGTGCGGCGGATCTCGGGATCGAGCTCATCGAGCGAGGCGATGGTCGGCCGGGCCTTGGGCTCGGCGTAATAATAAGCGTCCTGGTAGTCGATCGGCGGGATGTGGAGCTTGGCCCAGTCGACCTCCTCCATCGTCAGCCACGCGCGATAGGCTTTCAGCCGCCACTCGAGCAGCCACTCAGGCTCACCCTTCTTGGCGCTGATGAAGCGAACCGTGTCCTCGCTCAGCCCCTTGGGCGCGAAGTCGGATTCGATGTCGCTGACGAAGCCCCATTCGTAGGTGGCAAGCTTCTCGGCCGCCTCGTGCGCTTCCTGGTTCTTGATCGCGGTCTGTTCGGTCATGCGTCTTCCATGCGGCGCTCGGACGCCAAATGCTCAAGGGTCACGCCGGACAGCGCGTCGCGCACGGTCCGGCTGACGATACTCATGTGCGGCTTCACCTTGCAGTGGCTGTCGAGCGCGCAGTCGCTGACCTCGTCCGACCCGCTGCACTGGGTCATCGCGATCGGCCCTTCGACGGCCTCGATGATGTCGGCCAGCGTGATCGTCTTCGGCGCGCGGCTGAAGGAGAATCCGCCGCCGATCCCACGCGTCGCGCTCAACAGCCCGGCGCTGCCGAGCTTGCCCAGCACCTTCTGCGTGGTCGGCAACGGAAGCCCGGTCTCCGCCGCCAGTTCGGACGCACTCAGCCGCTCGTCACCCGAACGGGCGGCGGCAGCGGTCAGGATCACGACCGCATAGTCGGCGAGGTGGGTCAATCGCATAGTGGAGTGTTCCGGTCCTATTTAGGCCGGAAGACTCCGATTAACAACCGGTCGGCGACCTATGCCTTGGTCCGGGCAATCCACTCGTCGACGCGCGCTTCCAGCATGTTCAGCGGCATCGAGCCAGCCAGCAGGATGGTGTCATGGAACTGGCGATCGTCATACTTCGCGCCGAGCTGCGCCTTGGCCTTGGCCCGCAATTCCTCGATCTTCAGCTTGCCGACCATGTAGGCCGTCGCCTGCCCCGGATAGACGATGTAGCGCTCGATCGCCTTGACGATCCCGCCCTTGGCGTCGGCGCTATTGTCCTCGACATATTTGATCGCCCGTTCGCGGGTCCAGCGCTTGTGGTGAATGCCGCTGTCGACCACCAGCCGGATCGCGCGGTGCAGCTCGAGCTGCAGCCGCCCGAAGTCGCGATAGGGGTCCTGATACAGCCCCATCTCCTTGCACAGCTTTTCGGCATACAGGCCCCAGCCCTCGTCGGTCGCGGTGTAACCGCTGAACTGGCGGAACGGCGGCACCTCGCCTTTGCCGAGTTCGCTCAACAGCGCACCCTGCAGGTGGTGGCCGGGAATGCCCTCGTGACAGAACAAGGCTTCGACCTCGGTCGAGGGCATGTCGTTCATGTCGTAGAGGTTGACGTAATAGGTGCCGGGGCGCGAGCCGTCGGGCGGCGGGTCCTGGTAAAAGGCCTTGCCCGCGCTCTTTTCGCGGAACGCCTCGACCGGCTTGACCAGCAGCGGCGCCTTGGGCAGCCGCCCGAAGAAACGCGGCAGCGCGGCCTGCACCTGCGCCTGCGCTTTCAGGCTCTCGTCGAGGTACATCTGCCTGCCCGCGGCGGTGTTCGGGTAGTAGAAGCGCTTGTCCTCGCGCATGAACTTGAAGAAGTCCTGCAGCGAACCCTTGAACCCGACCCGATCCTTGAGTGCGGTCATCTCGCCGTGGATGCGCGCGACCTGTGCGAGACCCAGATCGTGGACCTGGTCCGGAGTGAGGTCGGTGGTCGTGTAGAACTTCAGGCGCGCCTGATATTCCGCCGCGCCGTTGGGAAAGCGCCAGATGCCGTCGTCGGTCCCGGCCTTGGCCTGCTGCGCCTGCATCGCGGTGATCACTCGGCTGTAGGCGGGTTTCAGGTCCCGCACCATCGCGGTCCGCCCGGCTTCGATCAGGCGGGCCTTGGTCGCCGCGTCGGCGTCGAGCTTGCCGACCTTGGTCTTGAAATCGGCCCACAGGTCGTTGTCCGCGCCGCGATCGAACGGGGCGCCGCGGATCAGGTTGCGGCTGTCGGCGATGACGTAAGGGTAGACCCAGCGCGGCGCGAGCACGCCGTTCGCCTCGCGCGCCTTGGCCTCGGCCAGCGCCTGATCGAGGAAGGTGGCGATGGCGGTGATGCGGCTGACATAGGCTTCGGCGTCGGCGACGGTGTCGACCTTGTGGATGTTGATCAGGAACGCCGGCCCGTCGCTCTGCGCGCCGTTCATCTGGTCGAACACGAGGCCGTTCTTGCGATACGGCCGCACCGACTCGCTGCGCGCGATGCGATATTCGAACAGGTCGAAGCTCAGCTGATCCTCGGGGCTGAGTGACGCGCGTGGGAAGCGTTGGCGCAGCTCGGCTAGATAGCGCAGGTCAAGCGCCCGGTCGCGCTCGTCGGCCGCGTCAGTGAACTCGTCCCACTTGCCGTAATCGGCGTCCTTGATCCCGCGATAGGCCTTCGACAGCGGCGACTGGTCGAGGTTCGCCTTGTCATATTCCTCGAAGAAAGCGGCGAGCGCCGCATTGCGCGCGGGGATCGGCGCGGGCGCCGGCGCGGCGGCTTCGGCCGGCGCGGCTTCAGGCGGCGGCGCGATCAGCGGGTCGGGCGCGGTGGTGGCGCAACCGGCAAGCAGAAGGGAAGCGAGCAGCAGCGGACGGCGCATGGAAACTCCTTGAGCGAAAGGCAGGCGAGACGCTGGCGGCGTTCGGCGGTAGACGCAACCCCATGAGTCTCTACCCCCTCGTCCGCCCGCTCTTCTTCAGCTTGGATGCCGAGCGCGCGCACGGCCTCAGCATCACCGCCCTGAAAGCGCTTCCGGCGGGCAAGGCTCCGGCATTCGATCCCGTGCTGGCAAGCGAGGTCGCGGGTTTGCGCTTCCCCTCGCCGGTCGGACTGGCGGCGGGTTACGACAAGAATGCCGAGGTGTTCGATGCGATGCTGGGCCACGGCTTCGGCTTCGTCGAGGTCGGCACGCTGACCCCCTTGGCGCAGCCGGGCAATCCCAAGCCCCGCATGTTCCGGCTGGTCGAGGATGCGGCGGTGATCAATCGCCTCGGCTTCAACAACGGTGGTCAGGACGCGGCGCTGGCCCGGCTCAAGGCCCGGCGGACAAAAGGCATCGTCGGGGTCAACATCGGCGCCAACAAGGACAGCCCCGACCGCATCCGCGATTATGCCGAAGGCGTGCGGCGAATGGCGCCGGTCGCCGACTATCTGACGGTCAACATCTCCTCCCCCAACACACCGGGCCTGCGCAATCTTCAGGCCGGCGGCGAGCTGGGCGAATTGCTGGCGGCGGTGCGCGAGGCGCGGACTGCGGCGTTCAGCAACCCGCCCGTCTTCCTCAAGGTCGCACCCGACCTCGAGGACGGCGACCCGATCCGTATCGTCCGCGCGGTCGCCGATCACGGCATCGACGGGATCATCGTCTCCAACACCACCATCACCCGCCCGCCGCTGTCATCCCGGCACCGCGACGAAGCAGGCGGCCTGTCGGGCGCCCCGCTCGCAATTCTCGCCATGCACCAATTGCAGGCCTTCTACGCGATCACCGGCGGGCAGGTCCCGCTGATTTCGGCCGGCGGGATCAGCGATGGTCATGACGCGTGGCGCCGGATCTGCGCCGGGGCCAACCTTGTTCAGCTCTATTCGGCGATGGTCTACAAGGGGCCGCAGATTGCCCGCGACATCGCTGCGGACATCCGCGAACGGCTCGCCGCCACCCGCTTCTCCTCCCTCGCGGAAGCGGTCGGGTCTAGCGCCTGACCGGCGTCCGCTTCTCGTCCACCAGCACCACGCCTTCGCGACGCTTGTCATAGCCGCCGTCGATTTGGCCGTCGGGACGGATCAACACCGCATGAACGCCGCTGTCCTCGCCCTGCCCCGGCTTCAGCGCCACGCCCCTGGCCGCCAGCCCCGCGACGACACCGGCCGGAAACTTGTCCACCTCGCCGCCGAAGCTCGACCCTCGCGCAACGAGGTTGGGCAGATCGATCGCCCCCTGCACCGGCAGCTTCCACATCAGGCTTCCGACCATGGTTTTGCTGACATAGGCCAGGATCGCGCTTCCCCCGGGGCTTCCGAACGCCCCCGCGAACCGGCCCTGCGCGTCGAGCAGGATCAACGGCGTCATCGACGAGCGCGGCCGTTTGCCCCCCGCCACCGCATTGGCGGCGGGACGGCCATCGGCCTCGGTCGGTGAGAAACTGAAATCGGTCATCTGATTGTTGAGGAAAAAGCCGTCGACCATCCGGCCGGAGCCAAAGATGCTTTCCACCGTGGTGGTCATGCTGACCACATTGCCGTTGCTGTCGCCGACTATGAAATGGCTGGTTCCGGCCGGCTCCCGCGTGGCGTCGGCACCCACCGCCGCCGCGCCCGGCGGTTTCCCCGCGACCGGCGGCGGCCCGGCGGACGGACCGATCAGCGCCGCCCGGCTCGCGACATAAGCGGGATCGAGCAGGCCCTCGACCGGCACCTTCACAAAGGCCGGATCGGCGACATAGCGGTCGCGGTCGGCGTACATCAGGCGCGAGCCTTCGGCGAACAGATACCAGCCCTGCGGATCGCCGGGGCCGCGCGACGCGATATCGGTGCGGCCGAGCATCTCCAGCAATTGCAAGGTCGACACCCCGCTCGACGGCGGCGGCGGAACGCAGGCGGTATAGCTCTGCCATGCACGGCACAGCGCCTCGCGCTTCACCGGGCGATAACGTGACAGATCGGCCATCGTCATGCTGCTCGCGAACGGCCCCTGCCGCACCCGCTCGACGATCCGCGCCGCGGTCTCGCCGGTGTAAAAAACATTCGCCCCGCCGCTCGCCAGCCGGCGCAGGAACCGGGCGTAGACCGGGTTCTGCAGCGTATCGCCGACCTTGAGCCTGGTCCCGTCGGGCTTGCTAAAATATTTCACCACATCGGGCGCCGACAGTTCGGCATAATTGCCGGCGAGCATCCGCCCGAGGCGCGGGCTGATCGCGAAGCCCTGTTCGGCCAGCACCGCGGTCGGCTCGAACAATTCGGACCAGCGGAGCCGCCCGTGCGCGCGCTGCGCCATCTCGAGCATCCGCACCGCACCCGGCACCCCGGTCGCCCGCCCGCTCAGCACCGCGGTGGCGAAGGACAAGGGCTTGCCGTCGGGGCCGATGAACATGGTCGGGGTCGCACCCGCAGGTGCCGTCTCGCGCCCGTCGTAGACGGTGACCTTGGCTGTCCGCGCGTCGTAATAAGTCATGAAGGCGCCCCCGCCGAGACCGCTCGATTGCGGTTCGACGAGGCCCAGCGCCGCCTGCACCGCTACCGCCGCATCGGCCGCGCTGCCGCCGCGCTGGAGCACGTCCATCCCCGCCTTGGCCGCCAGCGGATTGGCGGCGATCACGAAGCCGGGTCGAGAGACGGCCCGCGTCGACGGGGCGCGTTGCGGCAGCGTGGCGCAACCAGCGGCCAGAAGGGCGAGCAGGGGGGCGAAAGCGAGACGAGCGGTCATGGCTATTGGCCTAACCCCGCCCAATCGATCCGCCAAGCGCTCAGCACGTCACCCCGGACTTGATTTGGGGCCCAGCTTCTTCTTCCAACTGTGCAAAAAGAAGCCGGATCCCGGGTCAGGCCCGGGATGACGGAAACAAATGCATAGGCTATCGCCCCCGCAGCCGCATGGACATCTACCTCCCCATCGCCAACATGAGCGTCAACGCGCTCTTTATCGTGATCCTCGGCGGGCTGGTCGGCATCCTGTCCGGGCTGTTCGGGGTGGGCGGCGGCTTTCTGACGACGCCATTGCTGATCTTCTACGGTATTCCCCCAAGCGTCGCGGTCGCCTCGGCCACCACCCAGATCACCGGCGCCAGCGTGTCGGGCGTGTTCGCCCACATGAAACGCGGCGGGGTGGACCTGCGCATGGGGCTGGTGATGATCGCCGGCGGCCTGGTCGGAAGCCTCGCGGGTGCCGGCCTGTTCCGCCTTGCCCAGGCTAGCGGCCAGATCGACGTGGTGATCGGCATCCTCTACGTCGCGCTGCTGCTGCCGATCGGCCTCCTGATGCTGCGCGACGCGGTGGTCGCACTCGGCTGGTGGAAGCCCGCCGAAAAGGAAGCGGAGCCGCGCAAGCGCCATCACCGGCTGGTCGCCTCGCTCCCCTTCCGCTGGCGCTTCTACGCTAGTGGCCTCTATCTCTCGCCGCTGGCACCCCTCGCGCTGGGCTTCGTTGCGGGCATCCTGACCGTGCTGCTCGGCGTCGGCGGCGGGTTCATCCTGGTCCCGGCGATGATCTACATCCTCGGCATGGCACCGCGCGTGGTGGTCGGCACCAGCCTCGTCATGATCCTTGCGGTCAGCGCCGCGACCACCATGATCCATGCCCTGACCACCCGCTCGGTCGATATCGTGCTGGCCGCGCTGCTGCTGGTCGGCGGCGTGCTCGGCGCGCAATATGGCGCCCGCCTCACCACCCGCCTCAAGCCCGACCTCCTTCGGTTCGGCCTCGGCGTCATCATCCTCCTCGTGGCGCTGCGAATGGCGCTCGGCCTGACTTACCGGCCCGAGGAAATCTTCTCGATCGAATATCTGTGAAGCTGCGGCCTTTCTTCCTCGCGCTGCTGGCCCCGCTCCTCCTGGGCCAGGCCGGCCCACGCCTGGTGCCCGATATCTCCGCCCGCGCGATCGAGATCCGCTACAGCTTCACCGGCGCGCAACTGCTGCTGTTCGGCGCGATCCTTTATCCCGGCGGCCGCACCCCGACCCGGCCGCTCGACGTGGTGGTGCTGCTGAAAGGCCCGGTGCAGCCGATGATCGTCCGCGAAAAACAGAAGATCGCCGGCATCTGGATGAACGCCGACAGCCACCGCTTCGTGTCCGCCCCGGCCTATTACGCCGTCGCCTCCAACCGCCCCTTGTCGCAGATCGTCGGTGAGCGCACCGCCGCGGTCTATGAACTCGGCCTCGGCAATCTCCAGCTATCGCCCGGCGGCGGCGCGCAGCCCGAAAAAGCGCAGCGCTTCGAAAACGGCCTGCTCGACCTGCGCACCCGTCAGGGTCTGTATGCCGAAAACAGCAACGGCGTCGAAATCAGCGACGGCGTTCTCTACCGCGCCCGAATCTCGATCCCCAGCCAAGTCCCGATCGGCACTTACGAGACCGAGACCTTCTTGATCGACCGCGGCAAGGTGATCGCCGCCGCGACCAAGGAAGTGGACGTCCGCAAAACCGGGTTCGAACGCTTCATCGCCACCGCTGCGCGGCGGCATGGCTTTCTCTACGGGCTTGCCGCCGTGGTGCTGAGCCTCGGCCTCGGCTGGGGCGCCGCCGCCCTGTTCGGGCGCAACAGCTAGAGGAAATCTTAACCGCATTTCGCCTACGCCGATCCCAACAAATTCAGTGGGAGCGGTGCGGACGATCATGGAAGACAATGCGGGTCTCAGGCAGCTGATCGACGAGCTGACCAGCCATTCGGAAGACGATCATGCCGGCGGCCACGTCCCCGTCGTGCGCGAAAAGTTCGATCCGATCGGCGCGGTCATGGACATCGCCGGCTCGGGCTCGCAGGCCAAGCTCGATCCCGTGAAGCTGCTCGCACTCGCCGACCACCGCGATCCCTCGGTCGCGATGTCGGGGCAGGTCGGCAGCCAGGTCAAGATGGCGGTCGGCAAGAGCTGGCTAATCGCCAACGTCCGGACCATGAAGGCGGGCGACGACGGCTCGGTGATCGCCGCCATCGACTTCCTCGGCGAAGGCAGCCGCGACCAGAATGGCGGTATGAGCGGCTTCCGCCGCGGTGTCACCCGCTACCCGATCCCGGGCGCCGAAGTGCACCCGGTCACCACCGATGACCTCCGCCAGGTGTTCGCCGCCTCCGACAGCGCCCACGTCGAGATCGGCACCGTCTACCCGACCGAAGACATTCGCGGCGCGCTCTACATCGACCCGATGCTCAGCAAGCATTTCGCGATCCTCGGCTCGACCGGCACCGGCAAATCGACCTCGGTCGCGCTGATCCTCCATCGCATCTCGAACTACAGCCCCGAGGGGCACATCGTGATGATCGATCCGCACGGCGAATATTCCGCCGCCTTCAAGGGCTGCGGCGAACTCTTCAACGTCGACAATCTTCAGCTCCCCTACTGGCTGCTCAATTTCGAAGAACATTGCGAGGTGCTGCTCACCACCGACGGGGCCGAGCGCAATCGCGACGCCGACATCCTCGCCAAATGCCTCCTCGCCGCGCGGACCAAGAACAAGTTTTCGGAGCAGTTTGGCAAGGTGACGGTGGATTCGCCGATCCCCTATCTGCTGACCGACCTGAACTCGATCCTGGTCGCCGAAATGGGCAAGCTCGACCGCGCCGGCGACACCACACCCTACCAGCGGCTCAAGACCAAGCTCGACGAACTCAAGGCCGACCCGCGCTACACCTTCATGTTCTCGGGCATGAACATCACCGATTCGATGGGCAGCTTCATCGCCAAGCTGTTCCGCATGCCCGCCAACGGCAAGCCGATCAGCATCGTCGACGTGTCGGGCGTGCCGTCCGACATCACCAGCGTCGTCGTCTCGGTGCTCGCCCGCATGGTGTTCGATTACGCCATCTGGTCACGCACCGAAGCGCAGCGGCCGATCTTGCTCGTCTGCGAAGAAGCCCACCGTTACGTCCCCAAGGACGAGAACAACGGCGTCCAGGCGGTCCGCAAAATCCTCGAACGGATCGCCAAGGAAGGCCGTAAATATGGCGTGTCGCTGGGCCTCATCACCCAGCGTCCGTCCGACTTGGCCGAAGGCGTGCTGTCGCAGTGCGGCACGATCATCTCGATGCGTCTCAATAACGACCGCGACCAAGCCTGCGTCCGCGCCGCCATGCCCGAAGGCGCCCGCGGCTTCCTCGACGCCATCCCCGCCCTCCGCAACCGCGAATGCATCGTCTGCGGCGAAGGCGTCGCGATTCCGATCCGCGTCCGGTTCGACGACCTCGAACCCGAAAAGCGCCCGGCCTCGTCCGATCCGAGCTTCGCCAACCTGTGGCGTGAAACCGGCGGCGAAGCCGAGATCATCACCCGCACCGTCAAGCGCTGGCGCGGCCACGGCCGCTAAAGGCAGGCAGCGGCCCGCCCTCGCGCGGGCCGCGCTTACTTGTAGCGGAAGTCCGACTGCACCAGCAGGCCCGACGCCGGAACCGTCACCGGCTGCATCAACAGCACCGCCTGATCGCGGAAGCCTTGATCAAAAACCGGCGGAGCCTCTCTCGCAGGCTGCGCGCCGACGGGCCTCGACAAGTTGCGGCGCGCGTGCAGCAGGACGAAATACTCGCCCGGCGCGACATTCTTGAAGCTGTAGCCGGCGCCGAACGAACAGCGCGCTTCCTTGTCGCGCAGGGCGCTGGAGGCGCGGCTGTCCTTAAGCTCGGCCGGCGACAGGGTGCGCGACGCGGCCGACGCGGTGCCGAACATCTGGACGATGCTCTGCTCGCTTGCCGTCGTGCGGGGCACCAGCGCCACCCCGACGCAACGGGCGGCCTCGCCACCGAGAATCACTTTAGCCTCGCCGGAAATGGTAGCGGCGCTTGCGGGCATCGCGGCGATCGACAGCGCGGCAAGCGGCAGAAGAATACGGGTGCGCATCGGCAAACTCCTCATCACGACAACGCACCAGCAGGGCGTCGATCCCGAGCACGACCATGAGGCCATAGAAACAGCGCTCGAACAAGCGATTCGCTCCCATCCGGCGCAGTCACGACAAAGGGGACGGCGCCAACCGTCCCCTTTGTCGTGACTACCCGTGCCGGTCAGCGCGCGCCGATCACCATCGAAATCGCCACCGCCGGACCCACCGGAAGCCCGGCCATCTGGCGCTTGGCACGCTCGACCGCCGCGGCCACCTGGCCCTTGGTGCTGTCGATCGCGTCAATGGTGCAGCGGTCGGTGCTGTAGGGCCCGTTCAGATCCCAGCACAGGCCGTTGGCGGTGCTGCGGATGCGCGAGGCGAGGATCTTCTGCCCCGGGCGGAAGGCGAGGTTGAGATCGGCGTAGGACACCCGGCGTTGCAGGTCGGGATCGATCCGTTCGCCCTTCACCACCACGTCCTGCAGCGGGCCAGAAGCGGCGGCGGCGCCGGCAATGCCGACCAGGCTCAGTCCGAACGCGATGGCGGCGGTCAGGCAGGCGAATTTGCGGCTTTCCATGATGTCCTCCTTGAGCGGCGCGGAACTGCGCCCGGAGGCCGCTGTCGCGCTTCACAGGGTCAGCTTCAGCTCGTTTTCGTTGATCGTCGCCGGCACGTCGCCCGCAGGGTCCGGTTTCGGTGAAGACGCCGGATCCATCGACGACTCGCCCGCCATGATCCGCAGCACGTCGGGGGTATGGCTCTTGGCTACCCACATCTCGCTTCCATCGCACAGCCGCGCCTTCCAGCGGCGCCCGTCGTGAAGCAGCCGCTCGATAAAGGTGATCCGGACCAGCGAGCTGCGATGCAGCTGGACGAACCCCTGGTCGGCGAGCTCGGCGACCAGATGTGCCATGGTGTCGTGGACGAGGCAGTCCCAGCTGCCGACATGCACCCGCATATAATCGCCCTCGGCGACGATCTTGTCGATCAGTCGATGCTCGATCCGCCGGCGACCGTCCTTGCACGGCAACCACATCGCGCCCGACGGAGCGGAGACTGGCGACTGGCGGTTCACGGTCCGGGCGACGAAGTTCGTTTCCACCCGCGTCGTATATTGCGCCAGGGGCTCGCGCAGCCGGTCCATGCCCGCGGTGAACTCCGCCATGTCCGAGCAATGGCCCTGAAGAATGAGGTCGAACGTGCCGCACACCTCCATCGCCCGCTCCACCTGCGGACATTGGAGGAGGCACGCCTTGAATCGCTTCAACCCATCCGGTTCGGAGCGATGATCAAAGGCAATGCATGCAATGACGACCAGGTCGGTCATCGGCACGGCTACCTTTCACAGCAGCTCACGCAGTTACGCTTAAGTTAATAACCTGGCAACGATTCGTGCGCTCGGACCGTCCTTAACGTTGCGGCGTTGCGCCCTCGATCTACAGGCATCCGGGCAAAAAAGATCGGCCGCTACTCCGGGTTTTCTCCGGGAGCAGCGGCCGACGGGTTTTCGGTCGTTCAAGATCCCTTCGCGGGATCGTGGATGACCTCAGTTGCTGAAAGTGGGCACCGCGCTCACCCTGCGGCGACGGCGGAGGGATGCGCCAACCGCGCCGAAGCCGATCAGCATCAGGGCCCAGGTGCCGGGTTCCGGAACGGCGCCGACCTGCGCCGCGCTGTTGACGTTCAGGATGTCGAACGCCCACGCGTTGGTGCGACCGTTGAACGAGCCGGTGCCCTGAAACCCGTTCGAAAGGTTCGGTCCAAGCGCGAAGTTGGAGAAGGCCGCTACCGACACGGTATAGTTGCCCGGACCAAGCAAGCGGCTGAGGAAGACGTCGTACCGATTGCCGTTGATATCGGCCGGGACGTTAAGTCCGCCGTCATCATTCTGGCCGATCAGAGCGCCCGAGCTGTCGAACAGCGCCAGGATCGGATCGAAGCCGCCACGCGCGATCACCTGTCCGGCGGCGTTGGTGCCGCCCGCATAGGAATAGGACCGCAGCGTCACCGTGGAGTCGGTGCCGACGGAAAAGTTGAAAAACTGCACCGCGTTGGCATTCGGCAACGAGCCAGTGTAGGAGAAGTCGGCCGCCGAGGCAGCGGTTCCGCTGGTCAACAGCGCCCCTGCAATGCCGAACGCCAGCACTTTGCCCATCTTCATGTCGTATCCCCTTGTGTTGCGATGTCGGCGAACCGACTCGATACGGGGAATTAACAAATCATTAATCTTTGTTCAACCTGCCAGTGCTACAGGCCGCGCAGCGCCTTGGCCCGCGCCCGCACCGCCGCCATCAATTTGTCATTGAAAACGGGCCGGCTGACCAGGGTCACGCCCAGCGGATTGACCGGCACGCCGTCCTTCAGCACCTCGTAATGAAGATGCGGGCCGGTCGACAGGCCGCTCGACCCGACATAGCCGATCAGTTCGCCGCGGCGGACGAAGCCGCCTTCGGCGACGATCCGGCTCATGTGGCTGTAGCTCGTGACCAGCCCGCCCGCATGCGCGATCCGGACCTGCCGGCCATAGCCCCCGGCCCAGCCCGCGCGGATCACCTGTCCGTCCGCCGCCGCGACGATCGGCGCGCCCCAGCCGGCGCCATAATCGACGCCCTTGTGCATCCGGATAAATCGCAGGATCGGGTGCATCCGCCCGCCGAAGCCAGAGGTGATCGGTCCCGACACCGGCGCCAGCAAGCCGCTGCGCACCGGTTCGGGAGACGCGGTCTCATTGATCCACTGCAGCCTGCCGCCGATCGGCACCCGCACCAGGCTGAGATCGCTGCCGCCCGAGCGGTCGAGCCCGGCATACAGCAGCCCTTCCGACACCGTCCGCCCATCGGCGGACTTCGCCTGCGCCACCACCAGCTCGAACCGGTCGCCCGGCATCACCTCGCTACCGACGTCGAGGCTGCCCCCGATCGCCTGCAGGTAATCCGCCGCCTGCGCCGGTGACGCCCCGGCCGAGCGCAGCGCCCAATAGAGCCCGCCGCCGACGCTGCCACGAATGCGCAAGGGTGTGCGGTCGAGGTTCATCGCGCGACGCTCGACCCGCAGCCCGGTCTCGCCACCGCTGACCTCGATCTCCAGATCGAGCCGGGCGCGATAGTGCAATTGTTCGATCGGCCGCTGCCCCGCCGCATCGGGCGCGCCGAGGCGCAGCGACAAGGTGGTGCCGGGCGCCGGCAGCGCTTTTTCGGCGCGGATCATCGCCGCCGCGTGCAGCGCGTCCGCCATTCGAACGCCATTGCGTGACAGAAGCCGGGCAAGCCTGTCGCCGGGCGACACCACCAGGCTGAGCGTCCTCGACTGCCGCGCCGGGGCGCTGGCGATCGGGCGCGCCAGCGGTCCTTCGCTCATGGTAAGGCCCGTCGCCGAGCCGCGTGACAAGGCGCCCACCGCCAGCGCCGCTTCCTGCCGCGCCTGATCGGGGCCTTCCGCCACCGGCGTTCCCGCGGGCAACGGCCCCATTTGCGGCGCCAGGAGCGACACCCCCGTGACCAGCGCCGTCAGCGTCGCCAGCCCGCGCCACCAGCGCGCGCTGAACAGATTTTGGCTGAGGTCCACCACCAGGCTGAAGCGAGGCTCGGGGGGACGCAGCACGCCCGCGCGGCCGAACGCGATCGGCACGGCGGCGGCAGCGACCAGCGGGCGGGGCGAATGAAACATCGCGCTCCTTGTCGCGCGGCAAGGTTAACGCGGCGCTAAGCCCTGCCAACCATCGCACATCCTCTTGCGCTTGCCCCCGTTCCTGCCAACATGACCCTCATGGCCGCGCGTTACGACGGCATTGTCAGGGCGGTCCTCGGGCCCACCAACACCGGCAAGACCCACTTGGCGATCGAGCGGATGTGCGCCCACTCATCGGGCGTCATCGGCTTCCCGCTGCGCCTGCTCGCCCGCGAAGTCTACGACCGCGTGGTGAAGCTCAAGGGCGAAGCCCAGGTTGCGCTGCTGACCGGCGAAGAACGCATCGCTCCGCCCACCGCGCGCTACTGGCTGTGCACCGCCGAAAGCATGCCGGTGCCCTCGCCCTCGGCCCAGCCGGGCGGGACCGACGGACCCAAGGACTTCGCCTTTTGCGCCATCGACGAAGCGCAGCTCGGCACCGATCCCGAACGCGGCCACGTCTTCACCGACCGCATGCTCCGCGCCCGTGGCCGCGAGGAGACGCTGATCCTCGGTTCGGCAAGCCTCAAGCCCCTCGTCCGCCAGCTCATCCCCGACGCGGAAATCGTCAGCCGCCCGCGCTTCTCGACGCTGCGCTACGGCGGCTCGGTCAAGCTCTCCCGCCTGCCCCCGCGCTCCGCGATCGTCGCCTTCTCGGCCGAGCAGGTCTATGCGCTGGCCGAAATGCTGCGCCGCTTCAAAGGCGGCGCGGCGGTGGTGATGGGCGCGCTGTCGCCGGCCACCCGCAACGCGCAGGTCGACATGTTCATGCGCGGCGAGGTCGATTATCTCGTCGCCACCGACGCGGTTGGCATGGGCCTCAACATGGACGTCGCCCACGTCGCCTTTGCCGGCCTCGACAAGTTCGACGGCCGCCGCGAACGCCGCCTGACCATCCCCGAAATGGCCCAGATCGCCGGCCGCGCCGGGCGCCACCAGCGCGACGGCACCTTCGGCACCTTGGGCCTCGGCGGCGATAACGGCCCGGCCTTCACCGACGAAGAAATCAACGCGATCGAGGAGCATCGCTTCCGCCCGCTCGACCATCTCTACTGGCGCTCGGCCGACCTCGACTTCACCGACGTCACCGCGCTGATCCGCAGCCTCGAAGCGCGCAGCGACGACCCCCTGCTCCGCCCCGCCCCGCCGGGGATCGACCTCGCCGTCCTGAAAGCCCTCGCCGAAGATCCCGCCGTCGCCGACCGCAAGGGCGTCGTCGCGCGGCGGTTGTGGGCGGCGTGCGGCCTGCCCGACTTCCGCAAGGTCGGGCCGATGCACCATGCCCGCACCGTCCGCCGCATCTTCACCTCGATCGCCGCTGGCGGCCACGTCAGCCAAGACTGGTTCGCCGCCGAGGTCAGCCGCCTCGACAATGTCTCGGGCGATATCGAAGCCCTCGCCGACCGCCTCGCGGGGGTGCGCAGCTGGGCTTACATCGCCCACCGCGCCGACTGGCTGGCCGAGCCCGCACGGTGGGCCGAGCGCACCCGCTACGTCGAATCGCGCCTGTCCGACGCCCTCCACGCCGCGCTGACCCAGCGCTTCGTCGATCGCCGCACCGCTGTCCTCGTCCGCGACATCGGCGCGCGCGGGGCCGACGCGCTGCCCGTCACCGTCGCCGCCGACGGCGAGGTCAGCGTCGGGCCCGAACCGATCGGCCATCTCACCGGCTTCGACTTCAAGGTCGATCCCGCCGCCCGCCTCGCCGACAAGCGCCTGCTCCTCGCCGCCGCCGAACGCCGCCTGGGCGACGAGCTCGATCGCCGCGCCCGCGACCTTTGCGCCGGGGAAGACACTCGCTTCACCCTGTTCTCTCCCGCAGGCGGCGATATTGGGATCGCCGCCGACGGCCATCTCCTCGCCCGCCTCGCGCCGGGCCGCAGCCTGACCGAGCCCGCGCTGCGCACCGTCCGCGCGCTCGACCGCCTGTCCGCCCCGGCCCGCGCCCAGCTCCGCGCCCACATGGAAAGCTGGCTCGAACGGCAGGTGAAGCGCCACGTCGGCGACCTCGCCCGCCTCTCCGCCGCTTCCTCCGACCGCCATTACGGCCCGCCCGTCCGCGCGCTGACCGCGATGCTCGCCGACGCCGGCGGCCTCCTGCCGCGCAAGGCGCTGGCCGAACCGATCGGCCAGCTCGACCGCCCGATGCGCGCCGCGCTGCACAAATTGAAAGTCCGGTTGGGCGCGCTCGACGTCTATGCCCCCAGCCTGATGAAGCCCGAAGCGCAACGCTGGCGCGCGGCCCTCATCGCGGTGCGCAGCGGCTTGGCCATGCCGGCGCTGCCCCGCCCCGGCGCCTCGGTCCTCCCGGCAGAGGCCGACCGCTTCGGCGCCGCGCTCGCCTACCGCCGCTTCGGCGACCACTGGCTGCGCGTCGATCTCGCCGACCGCCTCGCCGCCTTCGCCCATCAGGCCCGCGCCGGATATCAAAAGGGATCGGAAACCCCGTTCGACCCCATTGACCGCGCGCTCGCCACCTCGCTCGGCCTGTCGACCGACGCCCTCGCCCGGCTGATGGCCGAAGTCGGTTTCCGCGAGCATTCGGGCACCTGGGCCTGGCGCGGGACGCACGCCCGCAGCCGCACGCGTCCGCAGCCCGCACGCCCCGGCAACGCCTTCGCCGCGCTCGCGGGGCTTAAGCGCTAGATGCGGCTCGACCGCTACCTGTTCTTCATCCGCCTGCTCAAAACCCGCACCCAGGCGCAGGAATTGCTGCACCAGGGCCGCACCCGGATCGACGGTCGCCGGGTCGAGAAAGTCTCCGAAATCGTCCGCGTCGGCGCCACCATCACCTTGCCCTTACGCGGCGCAATTCGCGTCATCCGCGTCCTCTCCCTCCCCGCCCGCCGCGGCCCCTCGCCCGAAGCCCGTGCCTGTTACGAAGAGCTGGGCGTTGACGATGGCGACAGAGCGGCATAGCGCTGGCGTCAACCAGGGAGCTTGAGAGAAACCGCCATGACCTACGTCGTCACCGACGCCTGCATCCGCTGCAAATATATGGACTGCGTCGAGGTCTGTCCGGTCGACTGCTTCTATGAGGGCGAGAACATGCTCGTCATCAACCCCAACGAATGCATCGACTGCGGCGTGTGCGAGCCCGAATGTCCGGCCGAAGCGATCCTGCCCGACACCGAAGGCGGCAATGAGAAGTGGCTGGAGCTGAACGCCACTTTCTCCAGCCAATGGCCGAACATCACTCGCAAGAAGGACAGCCCGGCCGACGCTGACGAGTTCAAAGGCAAGGACGGCAAATACGACGAATACTTCTCGCCCGAACCCGGCGAAGGCGACTGATCTTACCGTCGTCCCGGCGCAGGCCGGGACCTCAGGCGGGTAAGGCTCAGCGCTTCACCGTGAACGCGTAGCTGATGCCGGCACCCGCCGACAGCTGATTGCGCGAGCCGTAGGTGCGGACCAGCGGCGACTTGGCCGCGTCGCCGATCAGCCGTTCCGCCCGGGCATAGCCGAATAGGCCCCAGCGCGGCCCGAACTGGGTCTGCACGCCGCTCGCCAGCGCCACCGCGTGGATCCCGCCACCCGGCCGATAGGCCGATAGCCCCGTTGCGGCCGCCGCCGCCGGGCTCACGCCGAAATAGGCCCGCTGATATTTGGCGTCCGAGAACAGGAGGCGCGGGCCCAGCGTCACCGCATAGCGGTCGCCGTCGCGCCAGAAATGATCCACGCCGACCTGCCCCGCGATCCCCTCGTGCCCGGTCACGCCCTTCACCAGCTCGCCGCGTACCCGCAGGCTGTCATTGACGAGATAATCGGCATAACCGCCAAGCTCGATCGAGGCATCGACCTTGCCCACCGGCGCGCCGACATCCTTGTCCTTGCGGCTGCCCTGATAACTTGCCACCGCGCCCGCCGACAGACGCCCGGCCGACACCAGTCGCACGCCGAAGCGGTCATCGGGAGTTTCGATGCGGAATTCCTCGGTGCCCTTGGCAAGGTCGAAATCGAACAAGGGCCTCAAATCGGCCTTGTCCGCACCGGGATACGCCGGCTTGAACTGCGCTCCCAATCCAACCCGGACGCGCAGATCCTTGCGCTCCTCCTGGGCCAGCGCGGGGGTCGCCGCGAAAATGAGGACGAACAGGGCGGCGGCGGCGGAGGACAGGTTCTTCATATCAGCGGCGCAACGACCCGCTGGTGCGATGGTTGCACAGGCATCGCGCGTCATGCCCTAAAACGAAGATGCGCCCGCCCTGGCACAGGACGAGCGCTTCCCCGGAGCCGGGCAGCGCGAATGCGTGAGCGCCGCCCGAAATGCCAATGGCTTACATGCCGTTGGTGGTGTTCATCGTCCCGTTCGCCATGTTGGCGTCGGTGCCGTTCATCATCATGTCGTTCGACATCATATTGTTGGACATCATGTTGCCATCCGTGCCCATCATGTTGGCGTCGGTGGCCATCATGTTCGAATCGGTCGCCATCATGTTGGCGTCCATGGTCGACATGTTGTCGGCGACCATCAGGTTGGCATCGGAGTTCATGGCCTCGTCGTTGTTGCTACCGCAAGCCGCGAGGGAAAGGGCCGCACCAGCGACCAGAATCAGAGCACGCACGTTTTTCTCCCTAGGTTATCCGGGGGCCAACGCGGCACGGCGCGGTTGGGTCCCCCTGGCCTTTGGTCCCGCCGCAATCAGTGCCCAAGCAGACGAACGATTCGCTCCGCCGCGTCCTCGGCGCTCAGCGCGCGCGTGTCGATGCGAAGATCGGGCTCCAGCGGCGGCTCGTACGGGCTGTCGATCCCTGTGAAATTGCTGAGCGTGCCGGCCCGCGCCTTGGCATACAGCCCCTTCACATCGCGCCGTTCGGCGTCCTCCAGCGGGGTGTCGACGAACACCTCGAGGAACTCGCCCGGCGGCAGCATCGCGCGGACCATCTCGCGCTCGGCGCGGAAGGGCGAGATGAACGCGGTGATCACGATCAGCCCTGCATCCGCCATCAGCCGCGCGACCTCGCCCACCCGGCGGATATTCTCGATCCGGTCGGCCTCGGTGAACCCGAGATCGCGGCTCAGCCCGTGCCGGACATTGTCCCCGTCGAGGAGAAAGCTGTGCTTGCCCAGCGCATGCAATTTCTTCTCGACCAGATTGGCGATGGTCGATTTGCCTGCCCCCGACAGGCCGGTCAGCCACACGACGCAGGGCTTTTGCCCTTTCTGCCGGGCATGCGCCTCGCGGCTGACCTCGATCGCCTGCCAGTGGATATTGCTCGCCCGCCGAAGCGCAAAATGGATCATCCCGCAGGCAACCGTCGCGTTGGTGACCTTGTCGATCAGGATGAACCCGCCGAGCGCGCGGCTCTTGGCATAAGGCTCGAACACCAAAGGCCGGTCGGTCGCAAACTCGACCACCCCGATCGCGTTCAGTCCCAGCGTTCGGGCGGCCAGATGCGCGCCGGTGTCGATGCCAAGCTCATATTTGGGCGGCTGGACGGTGGCGGTGACGCTCTGGCTGGCGAGCTGCAGCCAATAACCGCGCCCGGGCAGCAATTCCTCTTCGGCCAGCCACACCAGGCTCGCTTCGAATTGATCGGACACTTCCGGCGCATGATGCAGCGCGACGATCACCGATCCGCGGCTGCAGTCGATGTCGTCGGTCAGGGTCACCGTGACCGATTGCCCGGCCTCCGCCCGCTCGACCGCGCATTCGCCGACCAGCACCGCCGACACCCGGCTGGTTCGCCCCGAGGGCAAGACCCGCACATCCTGCCCGCGCTGGACGCTCCCGCCCACGATCAGCCCGCAATAGCCGCGAAAATCCTGGTGCGGGCGATTGACCCATTGCACCGGCAGCCGCAGCGGCGTGTCGCCTTCGTCCACCTCCGACGGCAACGCATCGAGCGCTTCCATCAGCGTCGGGCCGTCATACCAGTCCATTGCGGCCGACCGCGCGAATACATTGTCGCCGGTCAGCCCCGACAGCGGAATAGCCGTCGCCGCCCCCAGCGCCTCGCCCTCCGCCGCGATGGCCTCGAACCGCGCCCGGTCGAAGCCGACCAGATCCATCTTGTTGACCGCCAGGATCAGGTGCCGGACCCCCATCATCCGGCAGATCACGGCGTGGCGGCGGGTTTGCGTCAGGACGCCCTTCCTCGCATCGACCAGCAGCACCGCGGCATCGGCGGTCGACGCACCCGTCGCCATGTTGCGCGTATATTGCTCATGCCCCGGGCAATCGGCGACGATGAACCGCCGCCTCGCGCTGGAGAAAAAGCGATACGCGACATCGATGGTGATGCCCTGCTCGCGCTCGGCCGCCAACCCGTCGACCAGCAGCGCGAAGTCGATCTCCTGCCCCTGCGTGCCGACCCGCTTGCTGTCGCGGGTCAGAGCGGCGAGCTGATCCTCCATCAACTGCGCGCTGTCGTGCAGCAGTCGCCCAATCAGGGTCGACTTGCCATCGTCGACGCTGCCGCAGGTGATGAAGCGCAGCAGGTCCATCAGAAATAGCCCTCGCGCTTTTTCACTTCCATCGACGCGCTTTCGTCGCGGTCGATGACCCGCCCCTCCCGCTCGCTTGTGCGCCGCGCCGCCATCTCGTCCAGCACCTTGTCCAGCGTATCGGCCTCGCTCTCCATCGCCCCGGTCAGCGGCCAGCAGCCCATGGTGCGGAAGCGGATCCGGCGGGTGACGACCTCTTCACTCTCGATACCCGGAAAGCGCGCCGCCTCGTCGACCATCAGCAAGGTGCCGTCGCGCACCACCGTCGGCCGCTCGGCCGCAAGGTAGAGCGGCACGATCGGGACCTGTTCGCGGGCGATGTAGTCCCAGATGTCGCGCTCGGTCCAATTGCTGAGCGGAAACACGCGGATGCTCTCCCCAGCATGGACCCGCGCATTGTAGAGGGTCCACAATTCCGGCCGTTGCAGCTTCGGGTCCCACCCGCCGCCGGCACCGCGGAAGCTGAACACCCGCTCCTTGGCCCGCGCCTTTTCCTCGTCGCGCCGCCCGCCGCCGAACGCCGCATCATAGCCGCCGTCCTTGAGCGCCGCCCGCAGCGCTTCGGTCAACATCAGCCGCGTATAAGTCGGCGTCGGGGTGGCGAACGGATCGACGCCGCCTTCTGCCGCTTCCGCATTGTGCCAGACGATCAGTTCCAGGCCATAACGTGCCGCCATGGCGTCACGATGCGCCAGCATCTCCTTGAAATCCCACCCGCTCGCGATGTGCAGGAACGGAAAGGGCGGCGGCGCGGGCGCGAACGCTTTCAGCGCCAGATGCAGCATTACGCTGCTGTCCTTGCCGATCGAATAGAGGAACATCGGCCGCCGCGCGGTCGCCACCACCTCGCGCAGGATGTGAATGCTCTCCGCTTCCAGGCGGTCGAGGTAGCTCAGCGTCATCGCCTTGCGTGATGGCGTGCAGTCCCGGCTGGCGCAATCCCGCGCCGGCTTCTAAGACGGACCTGTCCCCGGGGAGCTCGCCTGAGCTGAGAGGAGCGGCTGGCCCCGCTCGACCCGAGAACCTGATCCGGCTGACCCCGGCGGAGGAAGAGGAACTCTAGACATGGCTGACGTACCCGCTCGCACTGAACTCAAGGTCACCACCGGCCCGATCCGCGGCTCGAAGAAAATCCACGTCGGCCCGCTCAAAGTGGCGATGCGGCAGATCCACCTCGAGCCCTCGTCCGGCGAAGCGCCCGTTACGGTCTACGACCCCTCAGGCCCCTACACCGACCCCGATGCGCGGATCGACATCATGGCTGGCCTGCCCGAGCTTCGCCGCGACTGGATCCGCGCCCGCGGCGACGTCGAGGAAGTGACCCAGCGCGAAGTCCGCCCCGAAGACAACGGCCAGCTCGGCCCCGACCGCTCGGGCGGCGTCGCGCCCTTCCCCAACGTCCGCAAGCGCGTGCTCCGCGCCCGCACCGGCGCCAACGTCACCCAGATGCACTATGCCCGCCGCGGCATCATCACGCCCGAGATGGAATATGTCGCGATCCGCGAGAACCTCGGTCGCGAGCAGGCGCTTAAGGCACCGCGCGACGGCGAAAGCTTCGGCGCCGCCATCCCCGACTTCGTCACCCCCGAATTCGTCCGGGACGAAGTCGCCCGCGGCCGCGCGATCATCCCCGCCAACATCAACCACCCCGAAGCCGAGCCGATGGCGATCGGCCGCAACTTCTTGGTCAAGATCAACGCCAACATTGGCAATTCGGCCGTCGCCTCCGACGTCGCGGCCGAAGTCGACAAAATGGTCTGGTCGATCCGCTGGGGCGCGGACACGGTGATGGACCTCTCCACCGGCCGCAACATCCACGACACGCGCGAGTGGATCCTGCGCAACTCGCCGGTCCCGATCGGCACCGTCCCCATCTATCAGGCGCTCGAAAAAGTCGGCGGCATCGCCGAGGACCTCAACTGGGACATCTTCCGCGACACGTTGATCGAGCAGGCCGAACAGGGCGTCGACTATTTCACCATCCACGCCGGTGTCCGCCTGCCTTACGTACCGCTGACCGCCAAGCGCGTCACCGGCATCGTGTCGCGCGGCGGCTCGATCATGGCCAAATGGTGCCTTGCCCACCATCGCGAAAGCTTCCTCTACGAACGGTTCGACGAGATCTGCGAGATCATGAAGGCCTACGACGTCAGCTTTAGCCTCGGCGACGGCCTCCGCCCCGGCTCGATCGCCGACGCCAATGACGAAGCGCAGTTTGCCGAGCTCTTCACGCTTGGCGAACTGACCAAGAAAGCGTGGGAGCATGACTGCCAGGTCATGATCGAAGGCCCCGGCCACGTGCCGATGCACAAGATCAAGGAGAATATGGACAAGCAACTCGCCGTCTGCGGCGAAGCGCCTTTCTACACGCTCGGGCCGCTCACCACCGACATTGCGCCCGGCTACGACCACATCACCAGCGGCATTGGCGCGGCGATGATCGGCTGGTTCGGGACGGCGATGCTTTGTTACGTCACGCCCAAGGAGCATCTCGGCCTCCCCGACCGCGACGACGTCAAGGTCGGCGTCGTCACTTACAAGCTCGCCGCCCACGCCGCCGACCTCGCCAAGGGCCACCCCGCCGCCAAGGTCCGCGACGACGCCCTCTCCCGCGCCCGCTTCGAATTCCGCTGGCGCGACCAGTTCAATCTGTCGCTCGACCCCGACACGGCCGAGGAATATCACGACCAGACATTGCCCGCCGAAGGCGCCAAGACCGCGCATTTCTGCTCGATGTGCGGGCCCAAATTCTGCTCGATGAAGATCACGCAGGAAGTCCGCGACTTCGCCGCCAAGCAGAACGCCCCACTCGAAAACAGCATCGCGGTCGAAGAAGCCGAGCAAGGCATGGCCGCAATGAGCCGCGTCTATAACGAGACCGGGCGCGAGCTTTACATCGGCTCGGGTGGGCGCGAGCACGACTGACCGGAGAGAGTCCGGTCGTCCCGTGACGGCCGGACCATCCCCGTCGACTGTGCGGGCAGGCGAGGGAACCCGGCGCACCCGCCGCGATTTAACTTCCTGATCACCAACAGGAAGTTTCCCTAATGACAATGAATTCCACGTTCCGTGCGTTCGCCCTGTCGACGCTCGCCCTCCCCGTGCTCGCGCTTGGCGCCTGCTCGACCATGCCCGGCATGGCCATGACCGACCCGATGAGCATGACCTCGCCGCGCGACGCCAATGCCGCCCCGCCGCCCGTTCCCACCACCGCGATGACCACCCCGCCCCGCGCCAGCGCGGACATGCAGGCCGTGCTCGACGCACTCGCCTCGCTCCAGCCGCAACCGCTGACCGCCATCACCCCGGCGACGGCACGCACGCAGCCTTCCTTCGCCGACGCCTATGCCAAGGTCGTGGCGCAGCGCGGCATGATGCTCAAAACGAACGCGGTTACCACGACCGAAATGGCCTATGGCAGCGATCCCGAGCAGAAAGTCCGGGTCTACCGCCCCGCCGGCACCACCGAACGGTCGAACCTGCCGGTAGTCGTCTATTATCACGGCGGCGGCTGGGTCATCGCCGACCTCGACGTCTATGACGCCGCCCCGCGCGCGATCGCCGAGCGGATGCGCGCGGTCGTGGTCTCGGTCGAGTATCGCCATGCGCCTGAAGACAAGTTCCCCGCGCAGCACGAAGATGCGGCGATGGCCTACAAATATGTCCTCGACAATGCCGCGCGCTGGGGCGGCGACACCCGCCGTCTCGCGACACTCGGCGAAAGCGCGGGCGGCAATCTCGCGGTCGCCACCGCCATCTACGCCCGCGACATGCGCTGGCCGATGCCCGACCATATCGTCTCGGTCTATCCAATCGCCAATTCGACCCCGAACCTCCCCTCGCGGATCGACTCGGCGCAGGCCAAGCCGCTCAACACCGCGGCGCTCAACTGGTTCGGCTATTACTACATGCGGACCAAAGCCGACGGGCAGGACCCCCGCCTGAACCTCGTCGCCGCCAACCTGCGCGGGCTTCCGCCGACCACGATCATTAACGCTGAGGCCGATCCGCTGCGCTCGGACGGCGAAACGCTGGCCGCCGCAATGCGCCGGGCAGGCGTTGCGGTCGAACAGCGGACCTGGGCCGGCACCACGCACGAATTCTTCGGCATGGACAAGGTCGTGCGCGGCGCGCGCGAAGCACAGGACTGGGCCATCACGCGGATGCAGGCCTCGATGCGCTAAACTCCGGCGGGTCACGCGGCGCCCTTATGCGGACGCTGCGTGACCCGGTCACGCCAGACGCCTCGGCCGCCCCGCAGCCGCAAAGCCGCCGCATCCCTGACCCTCCCACAACCGCGCATTCAGGCGCGATGCGTGGTCACCGGCCTAATCCTTCTCCATCGCAGTTCGAAGGAGAAGAGCCATGAACAAGCGTCTGATCATCGCCGCCGCCACCCTCGCCACCGGGCTTGCCGCCGCCACCCCGGCCGCGGCGCAGCAGTGGCGCTGGAACGAAGGCAATTGGCGGACCATCGGCACCACCCGCGTCGACGGCCGCGACACCGACACCGTGGCGCTCCCCGGCATCACCCGCCAGCGCGAGATCCGCGTCTGCGCGCTGAACGCCCCGCTGCGCCTGCGTGATTTCGACATCCGCTTCGCCAACGGCGCCCGCCAGGACGTCAACACCCGCGCCGTCCTCAACGCCGGCACCTGCACCCGAGCGGTCGACCTCAGCGGCAACCGCCGCGACGTGACCGCCGTGCGCCTCCGCTACGAGCCGGTCGCCCTCCGCGCCGCCCGCCCGGTGGTCCGCATCCAGGTCCGCTAAGCGAAGCCACCCTCTCCCCCCGCGGGAGAGGGTCGGCTCGGCGCAGCCGAGCGGGAAGAGGGGGGCGAGCGGACAGCCGTGGCAGCCCCCGCATCCACTTCCCACCCCCGTGCGTTCCCTTGCCCATGCTCGAAAACATTCCCCACTGGCTCGGCGCAGCCCTCTCCGGCCTCCGCGCCGGCCACGACAAGCTGACCCTCTCGCGGCTCGACCTCACCGGCGCCGAGACGCTTCATCTCTCCAGCCCCGCCTTCGCCCCCGGCGGTCGCCTTCCCCCGCGCTTCACTGCCGATGGCGAAGGCATCTCTCCGCCATTGGTCTGGGGCGAGCTTCCGCCCGGCACCGACAGCCTCGCGCTGATCGTCGAAGACCCCGACGCCCCCGCCCCGCGCCCGCTGGTCCACGCCATCGTCGTCGACATCGCGCCTGCGCTCGGGAGCCTGGCCGAAGGCGCGATCCGGCCCGACGGCGACGGCGCCGACGGCAAGGACGTCGGCACCAACTCCTATTTCGCCCAAGGCTGGCTCGCCCCCGATCCCCCGACCGGCCACGGCAGCCACGACTATGTGTTTCAATTGCTCGCGCTCAGCGCCGGCGACAGCGGCGATCCCAGCCCCGGCCGAGGCGATTTCCTCGAGCGGGTCGAGGGCCGCATCCTTGGCGCGGGGGTGTTGATCGGGACCTATTCGCGGGAAGAGGAAGCGCCGGTGGGTTCGGTTGGGGGTGCGGCGTCAATAACAGCCTGATTATTTCGGAAGGTATCTCGGAAGATCTGACATCATAGGAGTGCATTTAATAGTGGCATTGCACGTCAGAAGGGCACGTCATCATCTAAATCGTCAAAGGGCCTCGGGGGCTGAACACGCCTCGAAGCAGGTGAAGCGTCGAGCTCGTGTAGCATGCTATTGATCACTTCCTCCGAACCAACGGCTCTTCGGTAAGCCATAGTCCGTAAGTCTCGTATGAAATCCCACCAATCTTTTTGCCCCGTTGAGGGCTTCGTTCCGATTCCAAGCGTGCCACCATATATCGAATCGACTGTTTGCTTGAATCCATTGAGTATTTTCACAAAAAAGTATTTGTCACCATCTACATCCACTTCAGAGCATATCTGGATGTAGCCTTGGCCAATGCTTGCCTCACAAGCGTCGAGGTCATCATCGAATCTCCATTCAACTTCCCCGTTGGCCGTTTTCTTATAAACTGCTTCGCAAAGCGCGCGTAGTGGCGCGGCGGGATCAGTCATTTTTGTAATTCCTGCCTTAGAGCAAAACCAATCTTCGTGGTTATGTCCGTGTAGTTCCTAAGCGCCTCATCTTGCCCTCGAGGTGGAAGTGCATCGGCATTGGTCGAGACGCGCTTTCGAAGCCCTTCGCAGATTTTAGCCATCTCCGAAGTATGACGCTTCATGACCTCCCGATCTTCTGAAGAAATCGCCTCTCCAGCATGAGATATACGGAGAAACATTTCAATCAGCTGCTCGTAAAGCGGTATTAGATCCTTTGCGCTTCTGGCGATTAACACGGTCCGAATCGAAGAAATAGTTTTGCGAGCTCCCGCAATCTCTTGAAGTGTATCAAAAGACGAAACTTTCAACTGCACCTTTTGAATTGCAGCTCGAGTTGCTTCAGCTTCGCTTTTGAGGCCGCGCAATTGTTCAAGCGCGATACGCAGGCCCCATAACGTAAGGAAGAATCCAATCAGCCCTAGCGTGAAGCCGACGAGATTGAGAAGCACAGCGTTCTGAGGCACTATGAAGTATTCCGTCAAACGCTGCATCAGTCAGCGCTCGACCTGTCTCTGGACCGCTCTAACGGAAGCTCAATATGGCGACAGTCGGCTATCACGGTGAGTAATCTTTCGAGGAAACTCGACATCGTCAACCGGCTTAGTTCTCACAAATTGCTTGTTCCCGACGAATGCGGTGGCGATCCAATTAGTTCGAGGACCGTCTTCACCGCCACCGCCCGCTTCTCCACCCCCCGCACCTGATGCAGCCTGTACAGCACCGAATACCGCTCCCCGCCCCTCAGCGCCTCGAACTCCGCCTTGGCTACCGGGTCCGCCTCCAGCGCCGCGGCCAAATCCGCCGGCACTTCCATCCGGCTCGCCGGCGGATAAGCCGCCGCCCAGCGCCCATCCGCCTTCGCCGCCTCGATCTGCCTGAGCCCACCCGGCCGCACCCGCCCCTCGTTCAGCAGCACCTCGGCCCGCTCGACATTGATCAACGACCATTTCGACCGCGCCCGGCGCGGGGTGTAGCGCAGCAGGAAGAAGCGCTCGTCGAACCGGTTCTTCAGCCCGTCGATCCAGCCGAAGCACAGCCCGGCGTCGATCGCTTCCTGCACGCTGACCGACCGCTCCCCGCTGCCCTTCTTGGCGAACTGGAGCCAGAGGCCCGGATGCTCCGCCGGCTGCGCTTCAAGCCACCGCTCCAGCGCTGCCGCATCCTCGAACAACAGGATCGGCAACCCGCCGCGTGTCACCTCCCCGCCCATCGCAGCGCCCTCCCTCACCCGGCCAGCTTGCTCGCCAAGATCCACACCCACACCGCCGCCGTCAGCGCGCCGCCGACGAAGGTCAGGATCACCGCGCGCCGCAGCAGCCCGGTCTGGACGTCGATCGAGCGGACGAAGGCGGCCAGCAGGCGGGTGCGCAGGGCGTCGGGCGTGCAGTCCGCCGCGCCCTCGACGTCGAACTCCTCGCCGAGCAGCAGCCCGCGCAGGACGGTGCCGCAGGCCAGCACGAACGGCACGATCCCGATCAGGCTGGCGATCGTCGCCGCCGGATGGCTCACCACATCGAGGCTGAGCGGCGCGCCGGGCGAGGCGGACACCGGATGCGTGCCGATGGTGATCAGCAGCGCGTTGAACGCCAGCATCGCGCCCATCCGCACCGACAGGTCGAGATCGCGGTTTTCCAGATATTCGAGGTCGGCGATGAACCCGCTGTCGGGCGTCCCGCCGTGGATTTGCTGAAAGGCGCGAAGGCGGTGGCGGAACGAACGCTTGGTCATGCGGGGCAAAAAGCCATCGCTTCGCCCCGCCTGTCCAGCCCCTTCCGACCCGCCTGAAGTCTCGTCAAGCCGGGCGCCTCACCGCACCTCGACGCCCTTCCAGAACGCGACCCGGTCCTTGATTTCCTTCGCCGCGTCCTTGGGCTCGGGATAATACCAGACCGCGTCGCGGTTCTCGGCGCCGTTGGCTTCGATCGAATAGTAGGATGCCGTGCCTTTCCAAGGGCAGACGCTGGTCGTGGTGCTGACCTGCAGCACGCCGGGCGTCACCGCGGCGATCGGGAAATAGGCATTGCCCTCGACGGTGACGATATCGTCACTGCGCGCGATCAGCGTGTCGTTCCACCAGGCTTCGGCCATGATATTCTCTTTCTCTTCTGGGCAAGCCACCGGCTCACCGGGGCTGTTGTCAGTCGAAGATCTGCTCGAGGAAGCTCTTCTTCCGCTTGTAGCCTTTGTGCCCGTAACGCGGGTCGTGGCCGTAAGGCTGCTGCGGCGGATAGCCAGGCTGCGTCCACGGACCGCCCTGCGGCGACATCGGCGGCGGCGGGGTCTGCGGGGCCTGGGGAACCTGGGTCGGCGCGTCGGCTTCGACCGATTTGGCGATGATCTTGTCGAGCTCGCCCCGGTCCAGCCACACGCCGCGGCATTCGGGGCAATAATCGATCTCGATTCCGGATCGCTCGCTCATCTGCAAGGTGTTTCCGTCGACGGGGCATTTCATGGCCATTTCCTCCTTAGCGCCTAGGGCCAAGGTAGGAGGGCGGCGGGGTCACACAAGGCGGCCGGCGCAGCGCTGCCGGCCCGTCTTTCCTAATAGGATTTGGCCTGCTCTATCCTCAACGATGCGCGACACGCCTGCCCCTTCCCGCCCCGGCTGGACGCCCGAACGCCAGCTCGTCTTTCTCCATTGGCTCGAACGCACCCGCTCGGCGAGCGCGGCGGCGGCGCATGCCGAGCTCAGCCGCGAAAGCGCGCATCGCCTCCGCGCGCGTGATCCGGGCGGGCTGTTCGCGCTGATGTGGGCCGACATCATGGCTCGCCCGTTCCGGATCGATTACGGCCACCGCCGCCCGCTGGGTCACAGGGTGAGACCTTTTGTGTGACCCTGACGCGGCGCTGTTTCCCTCGTGCGGTGGCCGGGTCACGGGTCACGGCGAATGGGCCGCCCTATGTGACCTTGGTGATCCTGGAGCTTAGCCGCGCATCCTCGCGCCCAGCGCCTGCCCCCGCCGCGCCAGGTCCGCGACATCGCGGGGGTCGAGCTCGGCGGCAAAGGCGAGGCCCGCCAGCCGCCCGTCGCGCCAGCGCACCATTCCCTGCGCGCCCGCTCCGCCCCAGTTCAGCGTGACCACCGCGCCCGCTACGACCAACGCCTGCCCGCAATCGATCTTGGCCCCGCCCGCCGACAGGTCGACGATCTGCACCGGATACCGCCGCCCGCCGAGAATCAGAAAGGCCGGCAGCGCGACGCTGACCCGCGGATGCTGCCGTTGGTCGACGAAGCGGTCGGGCTCGGCGGAGGCGGGGAGGGCGGTCATCGGCGGTCCATGGCGAAAGCCGCTGTATCGCGCTGCTGCCTTCCAAGAGGTAAAGGACCGCCCCCGCTTCGGAGCGTTCGGGGCTTATTTGCGGCGCAGCGCCTGCACCGCCGCCAGCGTCTTGGCGACATGGTCCTTCCAGCTGAGGTCGGAATGGACGAACACCACCTGCCCGTCGCGACCGATGACATAGGAGGTGCGGTTGCTCATCGGGCGCGATGGCAGGGTCACGTCATAGGCCTTGATGAGGTCGGCGCTGGCGGTCGCGACCGGGAATTGCCCGCGGCAGGCTTCGACGCTGAATTTCTTGAGCGTGTCCATCCCGTCGGCGCTGAGGCCCACGACCCGCGCCCCGGCCTTGCGGAACGCCGGCACCGCATCGCTGAACGCCTTGGCTTCGAGCGTGCAGCCTTCGGTGAACGCCTTGGGATAGAAATACAGCACCACCGGTCCATGCTTCAGCTGGTCCTTGAGGTGCAGCGTGAACGGCTTGCCGTTGAGCGCGCCCATGGTGGTGAAGTCGGGCGCCTTGGCCCCGACCGGCAGCGCGGCGTGAAGCGGGGCGGCGGCGGCGAGCGCCAGCAGGGCGGCAAGGGCGAAGCGGCGCATCGGCAGGTTCCTTCGGGGGTGCGGTGGTGGTCGGCCCGAAGCCTAGGCCGCCCCGCGCGGCCCGTCCATGCCGCTGCCATCCGGGAACAGCACCTTGCCGGGAAAGCGCGGCACGAGCGTGCGGAAGAAGTCGAAGGCGGGCGCGAGATCGGCTTCGGGATCGCCGGTCGGCATGATCGGCGCCCCGAAGATCGCGACCTTGCGGATGTAGTCGGGCCCGCCCGGGACGATCGGCACCCCGGCGGCCAGCGCGATGCGGTAAAAGCCCATGCGCCAGTCAGTGGTCGGCTCACGCGTTCCTTCGGGCGCGATCACCAGCAGCATCCGCTCGGCCTCGATCAATCGCCTCGACACTTGCGACACGAGGTCGTTGCGGACCGTGCGCTCGACCGGGATCCCGCCCAGCCCTTTCATGAAGCGGGCCATCGGGCCCCAGCGGAACAGGCTTGCCTTGCCGATGTAGGACGCCTCGACGCTCATGGTCTCCATGGCGCCGAGAAAGACCAGGAAGTCCCAATTGCTGGTGTGCGGCCCGCCCATGATTACGGCCTTTGGCGGCAGTGGCAGAACGCCCTCACAGCTCCACCCGCCCCGCCGAAACCAGTTGACCAGCCCCTGCTTGACCAGGCGGGCAGGCGGCGAAAGAGGCGGTGGCGGCGTCGGCACGACCCCGTAACAACTCCGATCCGGGCCTTATGGCAAGCGGAACCGCGAGACGTCTGTGTTCAACCCACCATCGCCAGCGTCCGCCGATCCCGCTCACCGCCATAGAATACGTCCAAAGCGCGCGCGAACAACGGGCCGCCGCCGGCCGCTTCGAACAGGGTCAGGCTGCTGTGCAGCTTGATCGCATCGACCACGCCCATCACCTCTGCGGCGGTGCGGCGCCCGGCATGGGTCAGCAAGGCCGCCACGCATTCACGCAGGCGGGCGCCAAGAACTGGATGCGCGAGATACGCACGTGCCTCGTCGATTTCCTCAAGGCCATAACGGTCGGCCATCATGCTGTGCCCCAGACCGCGTAGTTGCGGCAGGACGAACCACATCCAGTGGGTCCGCTTGGCGCCCGCACGAAGCTCGGCAAGCGCAAGGTCGTAGACGCCGCTTTGCGCAGCGACGAAGCGGGCGAGGCTCAGCCGGTAAGGGCTGGCACGATCCACATCGCCGACATGGCCACGATGATGAGCAGCAGCGAGATGATGAGTATCCAACGCACAACCCCTTCCTGTCGTGCCCCGGTCACCTGCTCCGCATTATAGTGACGCTCGTCCGCACTCATGTCGGCCTCCCTTCTTGAAAGAACGAAGAAGCACCCTGTTTACCGTAAACGCGCGTATCCAGCCAGCGGTTCGCCACGGCACAAAGGGCAGGAGCTTTGGCCGCTCCGTGCGTTATCGCTGCCACAACAGCAAAGACCGGAAAGCGACCTCACCCATGCCCACTCTTCTCGTCACCGGCGCCAATCGCGGGCTCGGCCTCGAATTCGTCCGCCAGTATCGCGAGGCGGGCTGGGAGGTGATCGCCACCGTGCGCGAAAGCTCGCCCGAGCTCGAGGTGCTGGGCGCCGAAATTCGCACCCTCGACCTGACCGATGCCGAGGCGGTAAGCGCAGTGCGGGCAGGCCGGCCGCTCGACCTCCTGATCGCCAACGCCGGCACCTACGGACCGCGCGATGTCGGCGAAGCGGACGGCGCCGAGGAGTGGCTCGACACCTTCGCCGTCAACACGGTCGCGCCCTATCTCCTCGCCAAGGCCCTGTTGCCCGAGGTGAAGGCGGCGCAAGGCAAGCTCATCGTGGTCAGCACCCGCATGGGCTCGCTCGAGGACAATAGCTCGGGCGGGTTCCTCGCGTATCGCTCCAGCAAGACCGCGCTCAACATGGCGTGGAAGACGCTGGCGCTCGCCAATCCCGATCTGGCCGTGGCGATGCTGCATCCGGGCTGGGTGCAGACCCGAATGGGCGGTAGCAATGCGCCGGTGACTCCGGAGCAGAGCATCGCCGGCATGCGCAAGGTGATCGACGGGTTGAGCGCCAAGGACAATGGCGCCTTCTATGATTACGAGGGCAACACCGTCCCTTGGTGAGCCCCGCCCTTGCCAATCGCCCCCTCGGCGGCTAGGGGGCCCGCTTTCCAGATCGTTGGAAAAACCACCCGGCCGGCCAGTGAGGGCTGCCGTGTCAGGTGAGAAACGTCGCCCGCATGTCGGGCAGCACAGGAGACGAAATGCCCAAGCTCAAGACCAAGAGCGGCGTCAAAAAGCGCTTCAAGCTCACCGCCACCGGCAAGGTGAAGCACGGAGTCGCTGGCAAGCGCCACCGGCTGATCAGCCACAACGCCAAGTACATCCGCCAGAACCGCGGCACCGAAGTTCTCGCAGTCGCCGACACGGCGCGCGTGAAGCTCTGGGCCCCCTACGGTCTCAAGTAAGGAGTTCTGACAGATGGCACGCGTCAAAAGGGGTGTAACCACCCGCGCCAAGCACAAGCGGATTCTTGATCAGGCGAAGGGCTATTACGGCCGCCGCAAGAACACGATCAGAATCGCTCGCCAGGCAGTCGAAAAGGCCGGGCAGTATGCCTACCGCGACCGCAAGGTGAAGAAGCGGAGCTTCCGCGCCCTGTGGATCCAGCGCATTAACGCTGCGGTTCGCGCCGAGAACCTGACCTATGGCCAGTTCATGCACGCGCTGAAGCTTTCGGGCATCGACCTCGACCGCAAGGTCCTGGCCGACATGGCCATGCACGAAGGCGCCGCGTTCAGCGCGCTGATCGCGCAGGCCAAGAATGCGCTCCCTAACGGTGGCGATCGCTCGGCTCAGGCCGCCGCGTAAGCGTCTCGCTTCGGTGAACAGATGAGGGCGTTCCGGGCAACCGGGGCGCCCTTTTCGTTTGGTCAGGGGGCGATCGGCTCGCGTTCCAGCGCGGCGCGGTCCCATTGCGCCAGATCGGCCGCGGCGACGTAGGTTTGCTTGAGGAAGTTCAGCAGGGTGTCCGCAGGGTCGGCTGTTGAACGCACCTCGGCATAGGGCAGCACGAACTCGCCCAGCCCCGCGTCGAAGGCGCCGTGGCTGACCGCCGCCTCGGCAAACCCGTCGGGCGCGGGATAGGCATAGCTGTAAAAGATCGGGTCTGCTCCGAACGCCCCGCCCGGCCAGAAACCGGCGCTCGACACCTCGTGGCTATAGGCCTCGCGGGTGATGCGGTCGGGGAGGCCAGGCACTCCGCCGGGATGATCGGGTGCGGGCCGGCCGGAGAAGCGGGTTACCGCAAGATCGAAGCTGCCCCACCAGAAATGCACCGGGCTGACCTTGCCGGCGAAGCCCGCGCGGAAGGTCTCGAACACCGGAACGACGACCCGCAACGCCTCGCGCAGCCGCACCGCACTGTCCTCGCGATAGTCGATCGGGCGCTCGTCCTCCGCGAAGGGCACGGCATCGGACAACTCGTTGGGCGTCCCGTGGAAGCGGCTCGGCAAGCCGTGGCGGTCCAGCATGTCGATCAGTTCGGCATGCAGCGCTGCAATGCTCGGCTGCGCAAGCGGCACACTATCGCTGCGCCCGTCGCTGACCAGCAGGTGGATGCGGTGATTGCACAGGTCGAGCGACAGCGAGAAGCGTCCGCCTTCCGCCGCGATGGGCAATGTCGCCAGCCCATTGGCGGCTGGCTGCAGCGCGACGTGCCAGCCGTGATTGACCCAATCACTATGCGCGACCCGCAGCTTGCCGAGCATCTGGCTGGCCAGATGCAGCACGCGCCACGTTCCCGCATCGCGGGCGGGGTCGAGTTCAGGCCACTCCATCGCGCTCCTTCACCTTGGCACGATAAGCGTGAAGCAGCGGCTCCGTATAGCCGTTTGGCTGCTCCAGCCCTGCGAACACCAACGCGCGGGCGGCCTGAAACGCCAGGCTCCCCTCGGGATCGGAGGCCATCGGACGGTACAGCGGATCGCCGGCATTCTGCGCGTCGACCTTGGCCGCCATCCGCCGCAGCGAGGCCTCGACCTGCTCGGCGGTGCAGACCCCGTGCAGCAGCCAGTTGGCGAGGTGCTGCGAGCTGATCCGCAGCGTCGCTCGGTCCTCCATCAGTCCGACGTCGTGAATGTCGGGCACCTTGGAACAGCCGACGCCCTGATCGACCCAGCGGACGACATAGCCGAGGATGCCCTGGCAATTGTTGTCCAGCTCTTCGGCAATCTCTTCTTCCGACCAATTGGTACCGGGGGCGAGCGGGATAGTGAGCAGGTTGGTAAGCGGCGGGATCGTGCTATCGGCCAAGTCGCCTTGCCTCGCGAACACGTCGACCTGGTGATAATGCATCGCGTGCAGCGTCGCCGCGGTCGGGCTCGGCACCCAGGCCGTATTCGCCCCGCTCCTGGGATGACCGATCTTCTGCTCCAGCATGTCGGCCATCCGATCGGGCGCTGCCCACATCCCCTTGCCGATCTGCGCCTTGCCGCTGAAGCCGCAGGCCAGCCCGATCGCGACGTTGCGCGCCTCATACGCCTTGATCCAGGCGCTCTCCTTCATGCCCGCCTTGCGGATCATCGGCCCGGCCAGCATCGAGGTGTGCAGTTCGTCGCCGGTGCGGTCGAGGAAGCCGGTGTTGATGAAGAAGATGCGGTCACGCACGGCATGGATGGTCGCGGCGAGATTAGCGCTCGTTCGCCGCTCTTCGTCCATCACCCCGACCTTGATGGTATGGCGCTCTAGGCCGAGCAAAACCTCCACCGCATCGAACAGATCGTTGGTGAAGGCGGCTTCTTCGGGCCCGTGCATCTTGGGCTTCACGATATAGATCGACCCCGCACGGCTGTTGCGATGCGAGCCCAGCCCACGCAGGTCGTACAGCGCGATCAGGCTGGTGACGATCGCGTCGATGATTCCCTCAGGCGCCTCGCTGCCGTTGGCCAGACGAATGGCGGGGTTGGTCATGAGGTGGCCGACGTTGCGCACCAGCAGCAGACTGCGCCCCGGCAGCGTGACGTCGGCGACCTTGCGATCGGGGTTCATCGTCCGTTCGAGCGTCCGGCTGCCCTTGTCGAAGCTCGCCGACAGATCGCCGCGCATCAGGCCCAGCCAGTTGCGATAGGCCGCGACCTTGTCCTCGGCATCGACCGCTGCGACGCTGTCCTCGAGATCGCAAATGGTACTGAGCGCGCTTTCGAGGATCACGTCGGCAATGTGCAGGGGATCGTCCCGGCCGATGGGGTGATCGGAATCGATCAACACTTCGATGTGAAGGCCGTGGTGCTGGAATAACACTGCCTTGTGATCGCGGGCGACCAAGTTCGTGTGGTCGCTCCCTTGCACCGCGTCTTTCCAGCCGGGAAGCGTTTCATCGAGGAAGCGCCGTGCCGCCGCGACGACCTCGGCCCCTCGTGCCTGGTCATAGGCTCCGCCCGGCGGCGTGCTGCCCATAGCGTCGGTGCCATAAAGGGCGTCGTATAGGCTCCCCCACCGCGCGTTGGCGGCGTTGAGGAGAAAGCGCGCGTTGAGGATCGGCACCACTAGCTGCGGACCCGCCAGCGTAGCGATCTCCGCGTCGAGCTCGCGCGTGCCAATGTTGAAGGGCGCGGGCTCATCGACCAGATAACCAATCTCGCGCAGGAAGCCTTCGTACGCCGCCGGGTCGTGCGGCTTGCCGCGCTGCTCGCGATGCCAGGCATCGATCGTCACCTGCATCTCGTCGCGCTTGGCCAGCAACGCGGCATTGCGCGGCGCGAAGTGGCCGATGAGCTTCGCCACGCCGTCCCAGAACCCCGCCGCCTCGATCCCCAAGCCTGGCAGCACGTCCTCGTCGATGAACGCGGCAAGGATGGGATCGACGGTGAGTTGATCGGCGGTGGCGGGCGCAGTCATGGACGCGGACTTCCTTTAGCGAATGGGAAACGGCGGCCCGGGACGAACGCCCGGACCGCCGCGCTGGGGACTCTTTACCAGGCGCCGATCAAGCGGCGAACTGGTTCATCGTATTGTTGGCGCCGCCGGCCTTGAGCGCGGCTTCCCCGGCGAAATATTCCTTGTGGTCATCGCCGATGTCGGACCCCGACATATTCTGGTGCTTCACGCAGGCGATGCCCTGGCGGATCTCTTCGCGCTGCACGTTCTTGACGTAGCCGAGCATCCCCGCGTCGCTGAAATACTCGCGCGCAAGATTGTCGGTCGACAGCGCTGCCGTGTGATAGGTCGGGAGCGTGATGAGATGGTGGAAAATCCCCGCCCGCGCCGCCGCATCGCGCTGGAAGGTGCGGATGCGCTCGTCCGCCTCGGCGCCAAGCTCGGTGCCGTCATAGTCGACACTCATGAGTTTGGCGCGGTCGTAGGCCGACACGTCGCGGCCGTCCGCTGCCCACGCATCATACACCTGCTGACGGAAGTTCAGCGTCCAGTTGAAGGACGGCGAATTGTTGTAGGCGAGCTTGGCGTTCGGCACGACCTCGCGGATGCGGTCCACCATGCCGGCGATCTGCTCGATGTGCGGCTTTTCCGTCTCGATCCAGATGAGGTCGGCGCCGTTCTGCAGCGACGTGATGCAGTCGAGGACGCAGCGATCTTCACCGGTGCCAGAGCGGAATTGGAACAGCCCCGACGCCAGCCGCTTGGGCCGCATCAGCTTGCCGCCGCGGTTGATGAGGATGTCGCCATTGGCCTGCGCGACGTCGTCGATCTCTTCGCAATCGAGGAAGGCGTTATACTGGTCGCCGATATCGCCGGCTTCCTTGCTGACCGCGAACTGCTTGGTGAGGCCGGCGCCGAGCGAATCGGTGCGCGCGACGATGATGCCGTCCTCGACGCCCAGTTCGAGGAACGCGTAGCGCACCGCCCGCAGCTTCGCGATAAAGTCCTCGTGCGGCACGGTGACCTTGCCGTCCTGGTGACCGCACTGCTTTTCGTCCGAGACCTGGTTCTCGATCTGGATCGCGCAAGCGCCCGCTTCGATCATCTTCTTGGCAAGGAGATAGGTCGCCTCGGCATTGCCGAAGCCGGCGTCGATGTCGGCGATGATCGGCACGACATGGGTTTCGTGCGCGTCGATGGCCTTGAGCAGGCGCTGCTCCTCGACCTCGTTGCCTGCCGCGCGCGCCTTGTCGAGATCGCGGAACAGCAGGCTGAGTTCACGCGAATCGGCCTGACGGAGGAAGGTGTAGATTTCCTCGATCAGCGCGGGGACCGAGGTCTTTTCGTGCATCGACTGGTCGGGCAGCGGCCCGAACTCTGAACGAAGCGCGGCGATCATCCAGCCCGAGAGATACAGGTAACGCCCCTTGGTCGTCCCGAAATGCTTCTTCACCGCGATCATCTTCTGCTGCGCGATGAAGCCGTGCCAGCAGCCGAGCGACTGCGTGTAAACCGCCGGATCGACGTCATAGGCGGCCATGTCGAGGCGCATGATGCCGGCGGTGTAGCGGGCGATATCGAGGCCGCACGCGAAGCGGTTCTGAAGGCGCATACGCGCGACCGCTTCGGCATCGATGCCTTTCCACGGATCGCCATTGCCGCCGATAAGCTGCGCGGCGGAACTGATTTCGGACTGATAGGACAAACTCTTACCCCCTGAAACGATGTCGCCGGACGGGCGGCGGCCTTGGTTAGTCAAAGATTGTCAGGCGCGCGCGGCGCTCGGTTCCATGGCGATGGTGTAGCGTTCGGTCGCCGCGCACTTGTCGCGAAACGTCAGGCGCTGCCATTCCATGCGGGCCTTGAGTTCGTCGCCGAACGGACCGCAGATTCGCTCCGTGCCGGGCTCGATCTCGCTGAAGGCGCAGTCGCGATATTCGCCGCCGATGACCCAATAACGCTGACCCATGTCGGGCTCCTCAAAATGAAATGTCGTGACGCCTTGAAACATTGCCAGCGCGAGTCGGGCTCGGCGAAAAAAGCTCATTTGTCATATCGTGACTTGTAGGATTGTAGCGACGTTGACAGAATACAGGTCATGGCGAACAAGCTTTTCCTCGGCGCGCGATTGAAGCGTCTCCGCCGCGACCGCGGTCTGCAGCAAACCGCCATGGCGGGCTTACTTGGCATTTCTCCAAGCTATCTCAATCACCTGGAGCGCAACCAACGCCCGGTGACCGCGGCTGTCTTGCTGCGCCTGGCCGAGCGATTCGAAGTGGATATCCGAAGCTTCGCCAGCGACGGTGGGGAGCAGGGGTCGGCCGAACAATTGTCCGAAGTATTTGCCGACCCGATGTTCGCCGACCTCCAGATCGGCCGGCAGGAGATCGTCGAGCTGGCCGATAACAGCCCCGGAGTCGCGGAAGGCGTCACCCGCCTCTACACCGCGCTACGCGAACGGCGGCTGGCGCCGACGGCGATCGGTCCCGACGACGACGAACGCGCGCTGATCACGCCCGAGACGTGGGTTCGCGACTTCATCCAGTCGCGCGCCAATCATTTTCCCGAGCTCGAGGAAGGTGCCGAGACACTGGGCGGCGCCCTTGGCGACCCGCTGTCGGTCGCCGAACCGCTCCGCCGCCGGCTCAAGGAAGCCTATGGGGTGTCGGTCACGGTGGTCGGGCCGGAGGAATTGCAGGGCGCGAGCCAGGTCTATGATCCGGAACGCCGCCTGCTGATGCTGTCCTCGCTGCTACGACCCGAGAACAAGACCTTCGGCATCGCCTACCAGCTCTCCCTGCTAGAATTTCATCCGATCATCGCCCGATTGCTCGACAGCGCGCGGCCGCCCGATGCGGGCACCCGCCACCTTCTCCACATGAGCTTCGCCAATTATGCGGCGGGCGCGATCATGATGCCCTATGGCACGTTTCTCGCCGCCGCCGAGCGCTTCCGTTATTCGATCGACCGCCTCACCGCCGAGTTCGGCGCGAACGTCGAGCAGGTGTCGCACCGTTTCACCACCCTCGGCCGGCCGGGCGCCCGAGGCATTCCGTTCTTCATGCTGCGGATTGATCCCGCCGGAAATGTGTCCAAACGCTATGCGGGCGAGCGCTTCCCGTTTTCGCGCTTCGGGGGCACCTGCCCGCGCTGGAACCTCCACGTCGCCTTCCAGTCGGCGGGCCAAGCGGTGACCCAGTTGATCGAAACACCCGACGGCCACCGCTACTTCACCGTTGCCCGAACCATCGAACGACCGATCCGCAGCGCCTTGTCGGGCGGCCTTCTCGCCATCGGTCTGGGGTGCAGCATCGAACATGCGCACAAGCTGCATTGCGCCGAAGGCATCGATCTCGACCGCGCGCCGGTGACTCCGGTCGGTCCGGCCTGCTCGATCTGCCCGCGCCTCGACTGCGCCTTTCGCGCCACCCCGCCGGCGGGCGCGCAGCTTGCGGTCCACGAAAATCGCAAGACCATCTCGCCCTATCCGTTCGTGGCCTGACCTTTGCACCTCCGACACCAGCCGCTAAACGCCGCCGCCATGTCCGATCTCGCATCCACCCTTCAGCGCATCGCCGCCGCGTCCGACCTCCCTTCGCTCGACGCCGAGCGGGTGGCGGCGCTGGGCAAGAGCGGCTGGGTCACGGCCTTGCTCAAGACGCTGGGGCAAATGAGCCAGGAAGAGCGCCAGACGCAGGGCCCGGCGATCCAAGGCCAGCGCGCCGAAGTCGCCGCCGCGATCGACGCGCGCAAGGCGGCGCTGGAAGTGGCCGAACTCGACCGCAAACTGGCGACCGAGCGCCTCGACCTCTCGCTCCCCGCCGCCGAACAGCCGCAGGGCAGCGTCCATCCGGTCAGCCAGGTGATGGACGAACTGGCCGAAATCTTCGCCGATCTCGGCTTCGCGGTTGCCGAAGGACCCGAGATCGAGAGCGACTGGTACAACTTCACCGCGCTCAACATGCCCGAGATTCATCCCGCGCGGGCCATGCACGACACTTTCTATGTCGAGCCGCGCGAGGGCGTCGAGGGCACCTTTGTCCTGCGCACCCACACCTCGCCGGTGCAGATCCGCGCGATGCAGAGGCACGGCGCCCCCTTGCGCGTGATCGCGCCGGGGCGAGTCTATCGCTCGGACAGCGACGCCACTCACACGCCGATGTTCCATCAGGTCGAAGGCCTCGTCATCGACCGCAACATCACGATGGGTCATCTCAAGTGGACGCTTGAGACCTTTCTCAAGGCGTTCTTCGAGCGCGACGACATCGCGATCCGGCTTCGGCCCTCCTACTTCCCCTTCACCGAACCCTCGGCCGAGGTCGATGTCGGCTGGTCGATGGAAAACGGCCGCCGCGTGGTCGGAGGCAGCGAAGGGTGGATGGAAGTGCTGGGTAGCGGCATGGTCCATCCGCGCGTGATCGCCGCCGCCGGGCTCGATCCCGATGAATGGCAAGGCTTTGCGTTCGGCACCGGGATCGATCGGCTGGCGATGCTCAAATATGGCATGAACGATCTGCGCCAATTCTTCGACGGCGACCTTCGCTGGCTCAAGCATTACGGCTTCAGCGCGCTGGCCGTACCCACCTTGAGCGCGGGAGTGGGCGCATGAAGTTCACCCTGTCCTGGCTCCGCGATCACCTCGACACCGATGCGTCGGTGCAGGAGATCGCCGACAAGCTGACCGCGCTCGGGCTCGAGGTCGAAGGGATCGACAATCCGGCCGAGAAGCTCGCGCCCTTCGTGGTCGCCGAAGTGCTGAGCGCCGAGCGTCATCCGCAAGCCGACAAGTTGCAGGTGCTGCAGGTCGATGCCGGCAACGGCCCGATGCAGGTCGTCTGCGGCGCGCCTAATGCCCGCGCGGGCATGAAAGGCGTATTCGGGCCGCCGGGCGCTTACGTTCCCGGCAGCGATTTCACGCTCAAGGTCGCGGCGATCCGCGGGGTCGAGAGCAATGGCATGATGTGCTCCGAGCGCGAGCTCGAACTGGGCACCGGGCACGACGGGATCATCGAACTGCCGGCCGAAGCGCCGGTCGGGCAGAGCTATGCCGCTTATGCCGGGCTCGAAGACCCGGTGTTCGACATTGCGGTGACGCCCAACCGCCCCGACTGCTTCGGCGTCCGCGGCATCGCCCGCGACCTCGCTGCAGCCGGCCTCGGCACCCTGCGCGAACGCCCGGTGCGCCCGCTGGCGGAAGACGGCGCCAATCCAGTCGCGATCACCATCGAGAAAGGCAGTGGCTGCGAAGCCTTTGCCGCGCGCCTGATCCGCGGCGTCAAGAACGGCCCCTCGCCCGACTGGTTGCAGGCCCGCCTCCGCGCCGTCGGCCTGCGTCCGATCTCGGCACTGGTCGATGTCACCAATTTCTTCTCGATCGACCAGGCTCGCCCGCTTCACGTCTATGACGCGGCGTTGCTGAAGGGCGGAATCACGGTCCGTCGCGGCAGGCAGGAGCGCTTCGATGCGCTCAACGACAAGGCGTACGAAGCGGTCGCCGACGATTGCGTCATCGCCGACGACAGCGGCGTGCTCGGCCTCGGCGGGGTGGTCGGCGGGGTGTCGACCGGGGTCACCGAAACGACCACCGACGTCCTGCTCGAATGCGCGTGGTTCGATCCTGTCGCCATCGCCCGCACCGGGCAGCGCCACCAGGTCCACACTGACGCCCGCGCCCGCTTCGAGCGCGGGGTCGATCCGCTGACGCTCGAAGAGATGACCGACGCCGCGACGGCGATGATCGTCGAACTGTGCGGTGGAGCGCCGAGCCAGCGCAGCATGGCGACCTCTTCCCGGTGGAGCCAGGTCACCGCACCGCGCACGATCGCCCTGCGTTCGGAGCGGCTTGAAAGCCTCGCCGGCCTCAGCCTGCCGACCGACGAGCAGAACCGCATCCTGACCGCGCTTGGCTTCCAGAGCGGGCCGAACGGCTGGACCGTCCCCGGCTGGCGCCCGGACATCGATGGCGAGGCCGACCTGGTCGAGGAAGTCGCCCGGGTCGCCGGGCTCGACCTCCTGCCCTCGACCCCTTTGCCGCGCGACGCCGGTGTCGCCAAGGCGGTCGCCCTGCCCTCCCAGCGCCTCGAGCGCCGGGTCCGCCGTGCCGCCGCCGCACGCGGCTTCAACGAAGCGATCACCTGGAGCTTTATCTCGGAGGCCGATGCCGCCCTGTTCGGCGGCGGGGCGCACGTCCTCGCAAACCCGATCAGCGAGGAGATGAAGGTCATGCGCCCCTCGCTCCTCCCCGGCCTCGCCCGCGCGGCCGCCCGCAACCTGTCGCGCGGCGCCACCAGTGTCCGCTTGTTCGAACTCGGCCGCCGCTATCTTGCCGACGCCGAACGCCCGACCCTGTCGCTGCTGATGGCCGGCGACGCTGACCCGCGTTCATGGCAGTCGGGCAAGGCGCGCCCGTTCGATGCCTATGACGTCAAGGCGGCAGCCCTCGCCCTCCTCGGCGAAGCGGGCGCGCCGGTCGCCAACCTCCAGCTCGCGCAGGGCGCTGGCGACGCCTTCCACCCCGGCCGCTCGGCGACGCTGCGGCTGGGCAAGGCCGAACTGGCGCGCTTCGGCGAACTGCATCCTGCGCTCGCCAAGGCCCTCGACCTGCCCGCCGGCACGCAGGCCGCCGACCTTTATCTCGACGCGCTACCGGCGGCCCGAGACAAGGGCCGCGCTCGCCCCGCCTTCACTCCGCCTGCGTTGCAGCCGCTGACTCGCGATTTCGCGTTCGTGGTGCCCGATGGTCTTGCCGCCGGCGACCTGGTCCGCACCATCCGCGGGGCCGACAAGACGCTGATCACCGACGTCCGCGTGTTCGACCGCTATCAACCGGCGGGCGGCGACCTCAGTCTCGCGCTCGAAGTCGCGCTGCAACCGACCGACAAGACGCTGACCGAGGCCGATCTCGCGGCGCTATCGGACAAGGTCGTCGCAGCCGCAGCGAAACTCGGGGCGACGCTCCGGACCTAGGCTTCGAGCGCGTTGATCGCGCAGTGGACCCGTTCCTCGATCTCGGCGCGCTTGAGGCCGGCGGGAATGGTCTCGCCGACCTTGAAGCGGATCACGCCGGGGTATTTGACCAGCCCCTTGGGCCAGACCTTGCCGCTGTCATGCGCCACCGGCACCACAGGCAAGCCAAGCGCGCGATACAGCCCCGCGAAGCCGGGACGAAGCTCGGGCGTCTCGCCAACCGGTACGCGGGTGCCTTCGGGGAAGATCACCACCGGGCGGCCTTCCGCGATGGCTTGTTTCCCCCGCTGCATCATCTCGCGAAGCGCACTGGCGCCAGCTTCGCGATCGACGCCAATCACACCGAAGCTCTTCATCGTCGGCCCGAGCAGCGGGGTGTTCACATATTCCTGCTTCATCACCACCACCGGCGTCTTTACCCGCAGTAGCGTCTCGATCGTCTCCACCATCGCCTGATGTTTGAAGGCAACGAGATACGGGCCGTCAGGAATCTCGCCTTCCATCTCGAACCGGATGCCGAGCAGGCGGGTGACCAGGATATGGTGAAACGACGCCCAGCCGCGGATTACCTTGCGCACCGGGCCGCTGCCGAACCGCGCGGCAATCAGGGTCGCGACACAATAAAGGATCGTGCCGGGATAGAAGATCAGGAAATACAGGATCGAACGGATCAGGGCCATCGAACTACTCTACATGTCCAGCCAGAACGCCGCCCGGCGCACCAGATAGAAATTATATTCCTTGAACAGAAGCAGCAGGCTCGGCCGGGTCTGCACCGCGTCCTCGATGATCGTCGTGTCCGGCAGATCGCTCGCAAACTCATAGGCCGCTCGGCGCATGTGATAGTCGCTGGTGACCAGCCGCAGAGAGCGATAACCCCGCTTGATCATCCATCGCCGCGCTTCTTCGGCATTGCTGCGGGTATCGACCGCTTCCGAGCCCAGATCGACGCAGCAGCGCAAGGTCTTGAGCGTGCCCCGGCCTAGTCGCCGCGCCAGATCTTCTCGCGTGACGCTGGGATCGGCGCCCGAGATCAGCATCCGCTTGGCCTCGCCGCGCTTCATGATCGCCATGCCGCGCTCGATCCGGCCCTTGCCGCCGGTCAGCACCACCACCGCTTCGGTCCGCGTCGCCTCGGCCGGCTTGGCCAAGGTCACGCTGAATAGCGCGAAGCCGAGCGCGTAGAGGAGCGCGAGAAAGGCCGTCAGGCGAAGGATCATAAGCCTCGCGCCAATGCCTGCTGAAGCGCGCGTCTGGCAACCAGGGTCGCAAAAACCGCTTGAAGGAGTGGCAACAGCGCCAGCAACGCAAGCCCGCCTGCGGCCAGTGCTGGCGCTCCGGCCGCGCCGCCGAGCAGGCCGCGTGCCGGGATTAGCGCCGCGATCAGCACCACCGCCGCCGCCACCACGCCCGCCGCGCTCCCGGCCAGTACATCGACCGCGATCCGGCGCTGTACCAAGGACAAAAGCTGCTCGTCGGTCGCGCCGATGCCGTGGAGCACGTCGAGCGTGCTGCGATTGGTGTCGAGCATCGCCCGCGCTGCCAGTGTCACCGCTCCTGCAAGCGCTGCGGCAAGCACGATCAGCAGTCCCGCGACCAGCACCGCCAGTCCGCGCAAGGTGTCGAGGAGCGGGGCCAATTCGGACGAATAAGGCGTCAGACGCGCGTTCGGCACCGCCCGCGCCAGCCGCGACGCGGCCGCTTCTCCGCCGCCGGTCACGCTGACGTCGGCCAGCACCGGTAGCGGCAGGTCGAGCTGCTCCGAGGCGGGGCCGAGCCACGCGCGGAGCGTCTTGCGGAGCTCCTGGTCAGGCACCCGGTCGATCGATGTAACGCCCGGCGTGCTGCGCAGCAGCGCCTCGGCCCGCGCGGCATCGGCCGGCGTGCCCGTCACCTGCAGCGACCAGCGCCCGGCGGCCGATGACGACAGGTCGGTCACCGCGCCCAGCACGGCCAGGCCGGCCACGCCGACCACCAGGCTCACAAAGGTCATCAGCCCGACGATCCACGGCGCCGCGCGGCGCTTCTGCTCGGGCAGCAGGCGACGCATCGAGGCCGGCGGCAACAGCGCGGCCTTCATGGCTGGTTTTCCTCGGGCGACCGGGTCGGCGGATTGCGCAGTTCGCCGGTAGGGTCGGACAGCTGCCCATTCTCGAGCCGCATCATGCGCGCGCCCTTGACCGCGCCGATCAGCGACAGGTCGTGGGTCGCGACCACCACGGTGGTGCCGAGACGATTCAAGGCCTCGAAAAGGTGGATCAGGCGATCGGCCATGGCAGCATCGACGTTGCCGGTCGGCTCGTCCGCGACCAGCAGTTCGGGCCGGGCGATCACCGCGCGGGCGATCGCGACACGCTGCTGCTCCCCGCCCGACAGGGTCGGCGGTCGCGCACTCGCCCGGTCGGCGAGGCCGACCCAAGCCAGCATCTCGCGCACCGGGCCTTCGATCTCACGGTCGTAATAGCCGGCGATCCGCAGCGGCAGCGCGACATTGTCGAAGGCCGACAGATGCCGGACCAGGCGGAAATCCTGAAACACCACGCCGATCCGGCGCCGAAACGCCGGAAGCGCTTCGCGAGGCGCTTCGCCGACATCCTCGCCGAACAGCCGCAGCCGCCCGCGGGTCGGGCGCTGGGCAAGATAGAGAAGCTTCAGAAGTGACGTCTTGCCGGCGCCGGACGGACCGGTGAGGAAATAGAAGCCGCCCGGCGCAAGGCGCAGATCGAGGCCGGCCAGCACCTCCGCGCCGGTCCCATATCGCAAGCCCACGCCGTCGAACTCGACCAGTGCGGCCAGGACCGCCCCCTCTTCTTCTTGTGCTTCAGAGCCGCGTCTAGCTTGCCAATGGATTCACGAAAAGGTTACGCATCGTTTCAGTACCCGTTTCACAAGAGAAAGCGCCCGGCCCATGATCCTGACCTGCCCATCGTGCGGGACGCGCTACGTGGTCAAGGACGGTGCGATCCCGCCCGCCGGCCGCACGGTTCGTTGCGCCCAGTGCAAGCATAGCTGGCACCAGGATCCCGATCCCAGCGCCGAAAGAGAGATCGAAAGCCAGCTCGATGCCGGCCAAAGCGCCGCCGCGAGCGACCCCACGCCTTTCCCATTCGGCGACGATCGCGGTGCGGAATGGGAAAGCCGTTCAGGCGATACGGCGCCGCCGTCCAACGACGCTTCGGTCAGCGATGCCAACGACGACCTGCATACCGACCGCACGGAAACGCCCTCCGCCAGCATGCTCGGCGAGCCCGAAACCGCGGCCTCCATGCCGCAAGAAGTCGCCGCGGCGCCCGAGCCTTATCCCGAGACAGCGGTGCCGGTGGATGCCGACCTGTCCCAGCAGACTGAGCGAGAATCTCCGGCCGAAGACGTCCGATCCTCGCACCCGATGCGAGCCGGACGGACGGAGGCCGACGACGTCTACAGCCCCTTCGCCACCGAAGCCGAGGATGGCGAACCGCGCCGCAAATGGCCGATGGTGCTCGGCATCCTGCTGGTCGTGATCGCCGCGTTGGCCGCCGCCATCTATTTCCTTGCTCCGACCGAACTGAAGGGTCGCCTCGGCTTGGCACAGTCCACTTCGGATGAACTGATGGTGCAGATCCAGCAGAATGGCCGCACCCAGCTCGCCAGCGGCAACCAGTTGTTCGAGGTCAGCGGCGTCGTCCGCAACGAAACCGACAAGACCGTGCCTGTCCCGCCGCTCAACGCCCGCCTGCGCAGCCTGGAACAGAAGGTGGTCTACAGCTGGACCATCGCCATTTCGCCTCAGCAATTGGCGCCTGGTGCAAGTGCCAGCTTCAACAGCGCCAATCTCGACGTGCCGAGCGATGCCGCCTGTCTCGAGCTGTATTTCGACAAGGACAAGAAGTTCGATCGCTGCAAGCCGATCACCTCGGCCGGCGCCTGACCTACTCGAACTGAAGCAGGATCTGCGTCTGCCCGGCTTCGTCGGTGCGGACGGTCCGCTGATGGGGCGCATTGGTCCGCCCGTCGCGTACTTCGGCAGCGATGATGATCTGCACCAGGGCTTGCGTCTGCGCGCCCGCCATCTGCGGCGGCGACGGAGGTGTCGCCGTGTTCGCCGCAAGAACGGTCAGGAGCGCGAGGGGCAGCATTGCAACCAAGGCTACGAATGGCGCGCCAAAAGGTAAACGGGCTGTTTACCTTTGCTCCAATATGGAACGATCCATCGGCGGTTGCGCTGCTCAAAGGGCGCTGCTAGAGGCACGCGCCTTGCCACCGGCCCTCTTGTTCAGAGAAGGCCGACAAACATGCGGTCGTGGCGGAATTGGTAGACGCGCAGCGTTGAGGTCGCTGTGGCCGAAAGGCCGTGGAAGTTCGAGTCTTCTCGACCGCACCACCCCCTCCCTGGCAGGGAGGGGGCACCTCCCCCGAAAAACTGGATCAGCTACCGCTTGAGTACGGCGAAGTCGCCTGAGACGACTTCGTGGTTAACGGCCGCGATCTGCGCCGTGGCCTTGACCACCACCGGCCCGAGACGAAGCACCGCCTGCTCGGGCTGAAGCTCTACCGATGATTTGAGCGAGGCGCTTTGTGCCTTGGCCGCGGTTCGGCTGGCCTCGCTGAGGCGCAGCAGGTAGCGGCCCGGCGCCACGCGCTCGAACAGGAAGAAGCCATCGTAATCGCTGCGCGCAATAGCGACGACATTGCCGCGCTCGTCGACCAGCTCGAGGTCGAGCCCTTCGAACGCACTGCCGCCGTCCTTGACGAGGCTGCCCTCGATCGCGCCGCCGCCCGACAAGGGGATCATCACCTCGGCCGACACGCCCGGACGCGGAACGACCACCTGCGCCGCGATCGCGGGGACGAGGTTGGGATCGCTGAGCGAACTGGTGTCGACGCCGATCGCGACCGGCCGGAAATTGTCCAGCCCGGCGACCGAAGCCCAGCCGTCCTTGCCGCTGGGTTGGTCGGCAGGGCGGGTCCCGGCCGTCAGGATCGCACCTTCCTCCAGTTTCTCGCCGTCGTCGCGGCGACCATTGCCATTGGTGTCGCGGAACAGTTGCGCACGCACGCTGCCGGTCGCGGCCAGCGACTGCCGACTGGCGCGCCACCCGTTGCTTCCGCGGTCGAGCGAAAAACTGAGGTTGAGCCCGGCTGCGACCGAGCCGTTGCTCGCCGCCTCAAGCGTTCCGGCAACGGCAAAGGCGTCGAAGCGGCGGATATGCGCCACCCGCCCGCGCACCAGGCGGTCCTGCGCTTCATAGGCGACCGCGCCTTCCCAGTCGGTCGATCCGCTGCCGCGCCAATAAGCCGACACTTCGGCCCGCCGCAGCTTGCTGGCGGGAGCGATCTCGAATTCGGTGGCGCCGCGCAGGCGCACCGGGCCGATCCGGCCGCTGCCGATCAGGCCTGCTTCGACTTGCTTGCGATTGCCGAGCCCGCCGGGCGCCCGTTCCTCGCGATAGCGAAGCAAGGTTGCGAGATTGAAGCGGCTGAGCATGATGCTGGTCCGCGCATTGGCCTCCAGCGTGCGTCCGCAATCCTTGCGCGAGGCAAGGCGGAGATCGCCATGCAGGGGCATCACGGTGTCGCCGCCCAGTTTCAACGGCGCGTCCACGCTGAAGCGATGCTCGCTAACGGCCGACAGCCCGCTCGGGCGGGCGGCGAAGTCGCGGCTCCAGAAGCTGCTCCAGGCAAGATTGGTGGCGCCGATCTTGGCCAGCGCCTGACCACGCAGCGCGACGCCGCCGGCGCTGTCGCGCGCAGCACCGAATTCGGTCACCGCCGGACCGATCGAGCGACGCACCGTGCCTTCGACATAGGTGACGCGGCGATCGTCAACGGCCAAGGTCTGGACCAGCGCCGCCACCGAGGTGCGCTTGTCCAGACCATGTTCGACGCTTGCTGCGGCGCGCCAGCCAGCTTCGGGGTTGGGCGGCGCACCGCCGCGATGCCGTTCGATCAAGTCGCGTCCCGGATCGACCACGCCCGCCCAATAATGGGTTTCGCCGGGCGGCACCGCGCCCTGGCCCACGTTGACGATCTCGACCCGTCGCTTTACCTGGCCTTGCGGGCCATAGGTGAGAATTTCGAAGCGATTGTCGCCGAAGCCGAGTGCGACGTCGGCAAAGCGATACTGGCCGTCGGGTGCGTCGCCCGAAAAAGCGACGAGCTCGCCGTTGCGATACAGTTCGGCGTCCCACCCGGGCGGAAGCTCGCCGCTGAACTGGGTCCGGTCGAAGGCGACCGATTGAAACAAGGGGCGATTGGTGATCATCGCCCCGCGGCCGGTCGCGGTGGTGCCGGCAATCGGGCTTCCGATGCCCTCGACATCTCCCACCGCGAGATGCGTCGCCTTGAGCGGCCCGAGGAGCCCGGCGTCGGGATCCGAGCGATAGGCGCGGAAACGGAGGCCGTTCGGCAACCCGCCACGGCTGACCGATACCCGCGCCTCGTAGCTCATCTGCAGCGCCTCGCCCGCGGCGAGGATGCTGGCGCGATGGTCGATCTTGGCACCGCTTCCGGCGGAATAGGTGACGCCCGCGTCCATCATGACGTCGACGCTCGGCGTGCGCCACATCCGGTAGGGCAGGGTGACGCGCGGCAGCGCGGTCATCGGCAGGCTGGCACGAGTGAGGCGCGCGGCGCGCTCGCGCCGTTCGGCGGCAAGCTCGACCGGAAGCTTGTCCTTGCTCTCGAGCAGGAGCAGCGACGCATCGGTGCGCGATTCGATCGTCAGGCCGAGCCAGCGCGACAGGGTGGCGGTTTCGACGCACCAGCCGTCGGGCGCATCGCGAATGGCGCCGGGCGCGATCGTCTCTTGTCCGGTCGCGCCGAAGGCGACCTTGCCGACTGCGCGGTCGATGACAAGGCGGTTGGCTTCCTTGAACGCCCAGCCCTGCGCCTTGCGCGCGGACAGGTCGATCTTGATCGGCAGGTCGAGCGCGGTGACGAGGTCGCCGAGGATGACGCAGGTGCCTTCAGGCACCGGATAAGCGCGCACCCCATCGCCCAGCGCGCGCTGGCGGATCTGGAGGTCGAGGAGATACTGGCTGTCGGGATCGGCGCTCCACGCCGGCCCGGACGGCGGTGCTGACGCGGGCGCAGCCATGCCGATCCCTGCTGCGGCCAGCAGGGTCAGGGGCAGCCGGAGCCAGCCACTAAGCATGGGAAGCGCCCGACCGTCCCCTATCGCTTAGCGCAGGACCGCGGTGGTTTCTGCGAGTACGGCGGGCGGCGCGCCGTCCGACAGTTCGACATATTGCACCGTCACCGGCCCGGTCGCCTGCGCGGCGAGTTCCGCGGTAACCGGCACGGTGACCGTGCGGGAATCGACTTCGGTGTAGACGGCGATGCCGCGCTGGATGGCCAGCGGTTCCTTCATTCCGGCCTTCAGCACCCGGACCTCGCCATAAGTGGAGCGCGAGCCGGTCCGGCTCAGCTCCATCGCGATTGCCGGCTTTCCTTCGAGCATGATCTTGCCGACGTTGGCGATGCCTGCCTTGGCGGACAGATTGCCGAGGCGGACGATGACCGGGATGGTGACACCGTAAACCGGGGTCAGGGCAAAGCCGATGCCCTTGAAATCGGCCGGGGTTGCGACCGGCGGCTGGGCGGCCGGGACGGCACGGAACAGCAGGTGGACGCGATATTCGCCGTCGGCGAGCCCGGCGGGGGCGCGGGCGGCGATTCGGATGGTCTGCGGCTGGCGCGGCGGCAGGACCACGCGGCGCGGCGCATAGACGATCATGTCGCGGGCGGTTGCTTCGCGGGCATTGGGCGCGGCCACGTCCTCGAACGAGCCGTCGGCGCGCATCCGCTTCACCTCGACGCTGATGCGGTAGGTGGCGGTGTCGTCGCCGATGTTGTTGAGAATGACCTCGGTTCCTCGGCCGCCGTTCAGGATGATCCGCGTCGGCGCGACCAGCAGGTCGCCGACGCCGGCCGAAACCGGAGTGGCCAGCGCAACCAGCGGCGCGACCAGTGCGGAGCGAAAGGCGAGACGGGTAATCAGTGACATGGCGTGGATCGAGCTCCCCCACGGCGGCACGATTGCCACCATTACGGAGCGTTTTCGCAGTCAATGGTTGATGAAGCGCTAACCATGCCGGCGTGAACGCTGTTTCGCGCTTAAACAAAAGGGCGACCCCTCTCAGGGCCGCCCTTCTCGTCACCGATTATGCTGGATCGGCTTACTGATACGCAACCTGGATATCGATCTGACCCGAATAGACGCCATCGACCGTGCTGTTGTTGATGACCACCGAACCGCCGACGTTGAAGTCGTTGCCCGGGGCGCCCGAGTTACCAAGCGTCAACGAGGTCGGGAAGCTCGGGGTGAAGGAAAGCGTGCCACCGTTCGAGCCGGCCAGCGGGAAGCTCGCCGCGGCCGACGAGATGGTGACGACCTGGCCCTGGGTGCCGGCAACGCGATACCCGGCCGAGGTCGGGGTGCCGGTGCAGGTCAGGCCTTCGCCGGCAACACCGCAGCTCACCACGCCCGCACCGTTGATGCTGACGGTCTGGTCGCCGGTGATCGTGCCCATGACGATCGTGCCGAAGTTGAGGTTGCGCAGCGCGGTCAGCTGGAGCGGCTTGATCAGACGCGCGCCGGCAAGAGCGCGCGGGCTGGCCGAAACCGCATTCTGGGCCGCAGCCGGGGTGGCGGCGGCAACGGCGACCAGCGCGGTCGCGGCAAGGATCATCTTCTTCATAGTCGTGTCATTCCCCACATTGGCGTGCCGGCACCGAACACCGGACAACGCGGTAAGCCGGCTATTAACCTTCATCCCTTTCCGGACTGCTGGCGAGCATGGTTAACGCGGCGTTGGGGAAGTCACCGGATCGGGACCATCGGTTGGGAAATTATCCCAACTCAGCTTGGGAAATGGCGCTCCAGTTCTCGACGCTTTTGGCCAAGCGTCTCTGATCGCTGGAGAATTCAAAACTGGCACGGCTCCTGCATTGTCAGGGTGTGGCCGGCACTGTCGCCGATCACACAGACAAGGGACCACTTCCATGATCGCTCTCAACTTCCGCCAGGTCGCCGTTTCGATGTCGGGCGCCTTTATCGCCGCCACGCTGTTCGTCAGCGCCGCCGTTGGCCCGCTTCCGATCGCCTGAGCTTCTCAATCCCTTCCAATCGAAAGACCAAAATCATGAACCGCCGCTTCGTTCTCAATCGCACCGACGCCAAGCTGATGGGTGTCGGCGCCGGGCTTGCCGACATGACCGGCACCGACCCGCTGGTGATCAGGCTGGCCATCGTTCTCGCGGTGCTCGTCACCGGCCCGGTCGCAGCCATCCTCTACGTCGCAGCGGGCATTCTCGCGCCGAACGGCTGACGATCGCACATTGGAGACGGGCCGAACTGCAGCGGCCCGCTTCCCCCCTCGATCAATCGAACAGGCTTGAGACACTCGATTCGTCGGCGATCCGGCGCACCGCCTCGGCCAAGAGCGGGGCAATCGTCAGACGGCGAATCTTGGTGCCCGGCAGGTCCATCTCACCGGCATAGATGCTGTCGGTAACCACCAGTTCCGTCAGCTCGCTCGCCGCCACCCGCGCCGCGGCGCCGCCCGACAAGACACCGTGGGTGACATAGGCGACGACGCCCTTCGCCCCCTGCGCCTTCAGCGCAGCGGCGGCGTTACACAGGGTGCCGGCCGAATCGACGATATCGTCGATCAGGATGCAGAAGCGCCCTTCGACATCGCCGATGATGTTCATCACTTCCGATTCGCCGGCCTTTTCGCGGCGCTTGTCGACGATCGCCAGCGGGGCGTTCGCGAGCCGCTTGGCGAGGCTGCGTGCACGCACCACACCGCCGACGTCGGGAGAGACGACGGTGATCGGCTGGTCGCCGAACCGCGCTTGGATGTCGGCACTCATCACCGGCGCACCGAACAGATTGTCAGTCGGGATATCGAAGAAGCCTTGGATCTGCCCGGCGTGGAGATCGACCGACAACACTCGGTTGGCGCCCGCCGTCGTGATGAGGTTCGCCACCAGCTTGGCCGAAATGGGCGTGCGCGGCCCGGGCTTTCTATCCTGCCGGGCATAGCCGAAATAGGGCACTACTGCCGTGATCCGCTTGGCCGACGCGCGGCGCAGCGCATCGATGCAGATCAGCAATTCCATCAGATTGTCGTTGGCGGGATAGCTGGTCGACTGGATCAGGAACACGTCCTCGCCGCGGACATTTTCGAGGATCTCGACGAAGATCTCCTCGTCGGCGAAGCGGCGGACGCTGGCCTTGGTCAGCGGAATCTCGAGATAATCGCTGATCGCGCGGGCAAGCGGCGCGTTGGAATTGCCGGCCAGCAGTTTCATGTATGCTTCCCCCGATGGTCGGCGCACCCCTAACCGCGTCGGGCGTTGGACGAAAGCCCGCCTCATCGCCTAGGGACACCGAATGACCGACCGCCTGACGATTGCGCTCGCCCAGATGAACCAGCGGGTCGGCGACTTGCACGCCAATTCCGAGGCGATCCTCGCGATGCGTCGGCAAGCCGCGGGCGCCGACCTGCTGCTGGTCCCCGAACTGCAACTGGTCGGCTATCCGCCCGAGGACCTGGTGCTGAAGCCCGCCTTCCTGCGCGAAACCGAAGCCGCCGCCGCGCGGCTGGTCGCCGCCACCGCGAAGCCCGGCCCGGCGGTCGTCTTCGGCTCGATCGTGGTACGCGAGGGCAAGGCCTACAATGCCGTCATCGTCGCCGACGAAGGCCGCGAACTGTTCGTCACGCTGAAGCACGAGCTTCCCAATTACGGGACGTTCGACGAAAAACGCGTGTTCTCGCACGGCCCGTTGCCCGAACCCTTCACCTTCAAGGGCGTCAAGATCGGCATTCCGATCTGCGAGGATCTGTGGCTCGAGACCGTTCCTCGCCACCTCGCCGAACGCGGCGCCGAAATCCTGCTCAGCCCCAACGGCAGCCCGTACGAGATCGACAAGGACGATTTGCGCCAGCGCCTGTTCAGCGGCCGCGCCAAGGAAGTCGGATTGCCCCTCGTTTACCTCAACCGCGTCGGCGGGCAGGACGAGCTGGCGTTCGACGGCAGTTCGATGGTGTTCAACGCCGACGGTACCCGCGTCATTCAGATGCGCGATTGGGAAGAGCAATTTTTGCTCACCCAATGGAGCAAGGGCACCGACGGTCGTTGGGTTTGCGAGACGAGCGATACCCACGCGCTCTCGCCCTATCCCGAAGATGTCTATCTCGCGATGGTCGTCGCCCTGCGCGACTACGTCGGCCGCAACGGTTTTCCGGGCGTGATCCTCGGCCTGTCAGGCGGAATCGATTCGGCGCTGTCCGCTGCCGTCGCGGTCGATGCGCTGGGGGCCGACAAGGTCTGGGGGGTGATGATGCCTTCGGCCTTCACCAGCCAGGACAGCCTCGACGATGCCGCCGGCTCGGCCGACTTGCTGGGCCTGCGTCATGACGTCATTCCCATCGCCTCTGCCGTCGATGCGCTCGACGCGATGCTCGGGTCGGCCTTCACCGGCCGCCAGCGTGATCTTGCCGAGGAGAATATCCAGGCGCGCCTGCGGATGGTCACGCTGATGGCGCTCAGCAACAAATTCGGACCGATGCTGCTGACTACCGGCAACAAGAGCGAGATGAGCGTCGGCTACGCCACCCTCTATGGCGACATGGCTGGCGGCTATTCGGTGCTGAAAGACGCCTACAAGACCACCGTCTTTGCCCTCTCGCGCTGGCGCAACGCTCATCGCCCCGAAGGCCTGCTGGGCCCGGCCGGCGCGGTCATGCCCGAGCGCGTCATCACCAAGCCGCCTAGCGCGGAGCTGCGCCCCGACCAGAAGGACGAGGACAGCCTGCCGCCCTATGCCAAGCTCGATCCTATTCTCCACGGCCTGATCGACCGCGAACTCAGCGTCCACGAGGTCGCGGCGGAAACCGGCAGCGACCTCGCGCTGGTCGCCTCGCTGGAAAAGATGGTGCTGCGCGCCGAATACAAACGCCGTCAGGCCCCGCCCGGGGTCAAGCTTGGCGGCCGCAACTTCGGGCGCGACCGCCGCTATCCCATCACCAATGCTTTCCGGACCGGCGAATGACCGTTGTAACCCGCTTTGCCCCCTCGCCGACCGGCCGCCTCCACGTCGGCAACATCCGCACGGCGCTGCATAATTACCTGTTCGCCGCGCGGCACGGCGGCAAATTCCTGCTGCGCATCGACGATACCGATCGGGAGCGCTCGACCGCTGAGGCGGAAGCCGCGATTCACGCCGATCTCGCCTGGCTCGGTCTGCATCCCGACGCGACCGTGCGCCAATCGGACCGCTTCGCCCTGTACGAGCGCGAGTTCGAGCGGCTGCGCGCGGCCGGGCGGATCTACGCCTGCTACGAGACGCCCGAAGAGCTCGACCTTCGCCGCAAGGTGCTCCTCGGTCGCGGCCTGCCGCCGATCTACGAGCGGCCACAGGGCGAGAACACGCCGGTCGAAGGCCGCGACCCGCATTGGCGCTTTCGCCTAGATCACGACGATGCGATCGGCTGGACCGACCTCGTCCGCGGCGAACAGAAATTCGATCCGCGGCTGCTGTCGGACCCCGTCATCCGCCGCGCCGACGGCAGCTGGCTGTATCTGCTGCCAAGCGTGATCGACGACATCGACCTCGGCATCACCCACATCGTCCGGGGCGAGGATCACGTCTCCAACAGCGCGGTTCAGTTGCAGATGTTCGCCGCGCTCGGCGCCCAGCCGCCCGAACTCGCCCACGAAGCGCTGCTTGTCGCGGCCGAGGGCAAATTGTCGAAGCGGCTCGGCGCGGTCGGTGTCGGCGAGATGCAGGAGCGCGGGCTCGAGCCGATGGCGCTGCTCAGCCTGCTCGCCCGTCTCGGCACCAGTCAGCCGGTCGAAGCGATGGCCGAGCTCGGTCCGCTCGCCGCCAGCTTCGACTTCGCCCATTTCGGCCGCGCCCCCGCGCATTTCGACATGGCAGAGGTGGAGCAACTGAACGCGCGCCTGCTTCATGTCATGCCGTTCGCCGCCGCGGTCGAGCGCCTGCCCGACTGGGTCGATGAAACCACCTGGTCGGTGCTCCGCACGGCGCTCAATCATGTCAGTGAGGTCGATGAGTGGCGGGAAGTCGTCCGAGGCGACATCGCCGCCCCCGACCTCGAACCCGAAGACCGCGCCTTCCTTAGTAACGCGGTCGTCCTCGCCGCCGAGACCGACTGGTCCGAAGATCCGTGGCACGCGCTCACCAACACGCTGAAGGCCGATACCGGGCGCAAGGGCAAAAGCCTGTTCAAGCCCCTCCGGATGGCACTGACCGGCCGCGAAAGCGGACCCGAAATGGCGCCGCTGGGGCGACTGATCGGCAAAGAGCGCAGTCTAGCGCGGCTGCAGGCCGCAGCCGGAGAATAGGGAAAACCGCCGACGACGGCTCGCAGCCCAACCCCTTGCATCCAAAATGTAATGATGTAACATACTGTTTATCGACTCGCGATGAAGAGGAGGTTGCCATGCTCGCCTATGCCGCCAACCAGGAGGGCCGGCGCCGGCTCAGCCCTTCCGCCCTTGTCATGATTGCAGGCGGTCACGCCATTGCGATCGGCCTCCTGATCACCGCGAAAATGGACATTCCGTTGTTTCCCAAACCGGTGATTACCGAGACCACCTTTATTCCCCTTGAGCCGCCGCCGGAGCAGCCCAAACCGAAACCCGAGCCGCAGGTCCGCCAGGACACCAGGACCCCGCCGCCGGCCGACAGTCATGTCGATCGTCTCCCGCCCGTCATCCAGACCCCGCTTCCCTCCGAAAGTTTCGACGCGGGCCCCGCGATCAACCCCCAAGTGCCCGATATCGGACCGGTGCTTGAAGCAACCCTGCCCCCGGCCGGCCCGCCGCTCCCGTCGCCTGCGGTGGTGAAGGTCGGCCCGCGTGCGGCAACCCCGGCCGATCTCCTCCGCCCGCCTTATCCGGAATCGATGCGACGGACCGAGGAAGAAGCCGTGCTTCGCCTCCGCCTGTCGATCGATCCGCGCGGGCGGGTGACGGCGGTCGAGCCTGTCGGCGCCGCCGATCCCGCCTTTCTCGCCTCCGCCCGTAGCCATCTCCTGCGCTACTGGCGCTACCGGCCGGCGACCGAGGACGGGCGGGCGGTCGCCTCGTCGCTGGTCATCACCCTCCGTTTCGAACTGGAGGAGTAGGGCCCAGGGGCCGCGAGCGTATTTGCGGCGCGGCCCCTGACCACCTACATCGCGGCAATGGGTTTCTTTCCACCGATGCACGGTCCCCGGACGGCGTTGCGCGATCTTGGCAGCGTTATGCGCCGCCGCAGCCGCGAAAGCTTCATCGCCGCCGGTCTCAGCGTCCTGTTCACGGTCGTCATCGTCGTGGTCTTCTTTCTCGACGCCAAGGTGAACACCGCGCCGCCGGTCACCGTCACCTACGTCGACAGCTGGTCGGAAAACCGCACCGACGCCGAGATCAAGGCCGACCAGGTCAAGGACCAGGCGGCCCGCGAGGAACGTGCCGCGAAGCGACAGGAGCAGTTCAAGGAGATCGCCAATAGCTTCGGCATCGAGTGACGCCGAGTGGATGGCGGAAGCCGTGCGGCTGGGATCGGCCGCGCGCGGGACCACCGCGCCCAATCCCAATGTCGGCTGCCTGATCGTCGGCGCTGACGGCGCGATCCTCGGCGAAGGCGCCACGGCGCCCGGCGGCCGTCCGCACGCCGAATCCATTGCGCTTGCGATCGCCGGTGAGCGCGCGGCGGGAGCGACGCTCTACACCACGCTCGAACCCTGCAATCATCAGAGCCGACGGGGCCCTACCTGTACTGACCTCATCCTCGCCAGTGGCGTCACAACCGTCGTCGCCGCGATCGAGGACCCTGATGAGCGTACGGCCGGAGAAGGACTAGCCCGCCTCCGCTCCTTTGGAATCGATGTGCGCGTCGGCATTGGAGAGGCAGAGTCGCGCGACAGCATGGCCGGCTGGCTGACCCGGAGGCGCCTCGGCCGCCCCCGCGTCACGCTCAAGCTCGCGCTGTCGATCGACGGCAAGATCGCGCTGCCGTCGGGGGAATCCAAATGGATCACTGGTGAAGACGCGCGCGCCCATGTTCACCTTGAACGCGCGCATTGCGACATGATCCTGGTCGGTCGCGGCACGCTCGCCGCCGACCGCCCCCGCCTCGACGTTCGCCTGCCCGGCCTTGAAGAGCGCTCACCCCGCCGCGCCCTGCTCAGCCGGGGCGAACCGGTCGATGGGTGGGAAATGCTGCGCTCGCCGCAGGACATCTTTGGGCTTCATGACGTCAACGACCTGCTGGTCGAAGGCGGCTCCTCCACCGCTACTGCCTTCCTTGCTGAGGATCTGGTCGACCGCATCCTACTCTACCGGGCGCCGATCATTATCGGCGAAGGACGGCAGAGCGTCGGCTATATCGGGCTCGATGCGATCGGCGATGCGCACGGGCGGTGGGAGCCGCGCGACGGGCGCCAGCTTGGCATCGACCGGCTCGAAGTCTACGAGCGCGTCCGCTCTCCCACGAGGTAAGGCATGTTCACCGGCATCATCACCGACATCGGTACCGTCCGCACCGCCGACCAGCGCGGCGATCTCAAGATCGTGGTCGACTGCGGGTATGACATGGCCGGCGTCGATCTGGGTGCGTCCATCGCCTGCTCGGGCGCGTGTCTGACCGTGGTCGACAAGGGCGACGGCTGGTTCGCCGCCGACCTCAGCGCCGAAACGGTGTCCAAGACGGCGCCGGGACTGTGGCAACAAGGCGCTCGCCTCAACCTCGAGCGCGCTTTGCGCCTGGGCGACGAGCTCGGCGGTCATCTTGTCACAGGCCACGTCGATGGCCTCGCAGAAGTGATCGGCCTTTGCCCCGAAGGCGACAGCACACGCATCGACCTCGCCGTCTCCGCTGACCTCGGTCCGATGATCGCCCCCAAAGGTTCGGTGACGCTCGACGGAGTCTCGCTGACCGTAAACGACGTCCGCGACGAAGAAGGTCGTACGCACTTCAGCATCAACGTGATCCCACACACGGCTGAACACACGACCTTCTCCGATCTCTCGGTGGGTCGACTGCTCAATGTCGAAATCGATGTGCTGGCGCGCTATTTACAGCGGATGATGGCGGCTCGCTCATCACATTGAGATGGTTCTAGCGCCGGTAGTCAATCACATTGCCGTGTGATATTGGCGTCGAATGGCCAATCAACTCATCGACCGTCTGACCGCCATCATCGAGACCGGCGAGAGCAGCCGTTCCGGGCTCGCGCGCGCTGCCGGACTGCATCCCAATTCTCTCCGCAAACTGGGGTCGCCCGACTGGAACCCGACCGCCGACACCCTCGGGCGTCTCGAGAAATTGCTGGCCCGTGGCACGACCGAGGTGCTGGTCGGACCGGAAGCGATTATCGACGAGGCTCGCAACGGCCGCATGTTCATTCTGGTCGACGATGATGAACGCGAGAATGAAGGTGACCTCGTCATCCCCGCGCAGATGGCGACGCCTGACGCCATCAACTTCATGGCTCGCCACGGCCGCGGTCTGATCTGCCTTGCGCTGACCAAGGACCGGGTGGACACGCTCGGCCTGCCGCTGATGAGCCGCAACAACGGCACGCGGCACGAAACCGCCTTCACCGTGTCGATCGAGGCCAAGACAGGCGTCTCGACCGGAATCAGCGCCGCCGACCGCGCGCGGACCATCGCTGTCGCAATCGACGCCAACAACAGCTCGGAAGAGCTCGTTTCCCCCGGCCACGTCTTCCCGCTGGTGGCCCGCCCCGGCGGCGTACTGGTCCGCGCCGGCCATACCGAGGCCGCAGTGGACGTCAGCCGCCTCGCGGGGCTCAACCCCTCGGGCGTGATTTGTGAGATCATGCGCGAGGACGGCACCATGGCCCGGCTCGACGACCTGATCGAGTTCGCTCGTACCCACGGCCTTAAGATCGGGACGATCCGCGATCTCATCGCTTATCGCCTTCGCCGCGATCATCTGGTCGAGCGCGTTGCCGCCACCCCGTTCAACAGCCCCTCGGGCCGCGAATGGCAGGCGCAGGTGTTCCGCGACAAGGCCACCGGCGCCGAGCAGCTCGCGCTCATCCTCGGGCCGCTCAATCCGGAAGAACCGGTGATGGTCCGGATGCACAGCCTCGACCTGTTCGCCGACGTCCTCGGCGAGCCGTCCGATCGTGGCGGTCTCCTTCCCGGCGCGCTGCGGATGATCGAGGAGCAGGGCTCGGGCGTCATCGTCGCGCTTCACGCCGCCAGCCCCGGCTCCCTTTCGCGCGCGGCCGACCGTCGCGTCGGCAAGGAGGTCGAGGAAGGCGAAGCGCTGCGGAGCTATGGCATCGGCGCGCAGATCCTGGCCGCGCTCGGCATCCACGACATGATCCTGCTCACCAACACCCGCCACACACCCGTCGGCCTCAGCGGCTACGGCCTCGCCATCATCGAGGAACGCTGCATCGGAGGAGACGCGTAAGCCATGGCTCATATCCTGATCGTTGAAGCCCGCTTCTACGACCATCTGAACGACCTCCTCCTCGCCGGTGCTCGCGCCGCGATCGAAGCGGCGGGCCACAGCCACGAGACGTTGACCGTTCCAGGAGCGCTCGAAGTCCCAGGCGCCATCGCCCTGGCCGACGAAAGCGGCGATTATGATGCCTTCGTCGCGCTCGGCGTGGTGATCCGCGGCGAGACCTATCACTTCGAGATCGTCTGCAACGAAAGTGCGCGCGGGATCATGGATCTGACGTTGTCGGGCCTCGCCATCGGCAACGGCATCCTGACGGTCGAAAACGAAGCGCAGGCGCTGGCCCGCGCCGAGAAGGAGCAGCTCGACAAGGGTGGCGGGGCGGCGGCGGCGGCGCTGGCCATGCTCGACCTGCGCACCCGCTTCGTCAGCTGAACGACAGGGAACCGCGCAATTCAGAGGGCATTCAAGCCCTTCTGTTTAGAGCGACTGTCAAATTGATTTCAGGAGTACCGATGTCCCAGATCCGTTTCGCGCACCTGCTCGGTGCCGCCGCCGCCCTGACGCTGGCCGCGCCCGCCGCCGTGGCGCAGCAGGCCACCCCGCTCAAGGCGGTCGAGCAGAGCCTTGCCGCGACCAATTCGATGACCGCGCGCTTCACCCAGTCGGACGGGCGCGGCCGGACCCAGTCGGGCACGCTCAGCCTCAAGCGCCCGGGCAAGATCCGCTTCGAATATGGCGCCGGTGCCAACATGCTGATGGTGGGAGACGGCAAGAACCTCACCTTCATCGACTATGAAGTGGGTCAGAAGTCGGCTTGGCCGATCGCCCGCTCGCCGCTGGCCGTGCTGCTGTCGCCTCAGCCCAATCTCGCTCGCATCGCCCGGATCGAGCCGCAGTCCAACCCCGGGGTGGTGATCGTCCGTGCCCGCGACGCACGCCGGCCCGAGTTCGGCACCCTGCTGCTGGCGTTCTCGAAGAATGGCGCGGCGCCGGGCGGGCTGATGCTCGAAGGCTGGACCGCGATCGATGCGCAGAACAAGCGCACCACGGTGAAGCTCGACGGCCAGCGTTACAATGTTGCCGTACCCGACAGCGCCTTCACCTTCCGGGAGCCGGCGCCGCGCAAGCGTTAAGTGTCGGTGATCCGTATTGAAAAAGCTACTGTTCATGCAGGCTTCAGGCTCGTGACGTTATCCCACCACCTGACCGCAGCACCGGCTAGGGTTTCCCCCTGTTACCTTGCCAGCTGCTGGTCCCTCGCGTGACGAACGCTTGGCCGGCCCTCGCTCCATGCCCCCGGAGCGGGGGCCTTTTCCGTTTTCGGAGCCTTTGCCTATCCGGGCCCGGGCTTGCTAGGGGCGGGCGGTGAGCACACTCAAGATCGCCAGCTGGAACATCAACTCGGTCCGAGCCCGCGTGCCGATCGTCGGCCGCTTCCTCGACGAAGAACAGCCCGACATTCTCTGCCTTCAGGAGACCAAGGCCGAGGACAAGGTGTTTCCGGCCGACCTGTTCACCTCGCGCGGCTACGTCCACCACGCGCTGAACGGGCAGCGGATGCACCACGGCGTCGCCATCCTCAGCCGAATTCCGCTCGAAGAGCCCGGCCGCCACGACTGGCAGGACAATGGCGAAGCGCGGCATGTCGGCGCACGGCTGCCGAACGGGTTGCGGCTCGAGAATGTCTACGTCCCCGCCGGCGGCGACATTCCCGATCGTACGCTCAATCCCAAGTTCGGGCAGAAGCTCGATTTCATCGAGCGCATGACCCGCTGGTCGGAAGGCTTGAAAGAGCCGACTCTCATCGTCGGCGATTTCAACGTCGCGCCGCTCGATTGCGACGTGTGGAGCCACAAGGCGCTGGTCGATGTCGTCAGCCACACGCCGATCGAGATCGAAGCACTTTCCCGCCTTCAGGCTGCGCATGATTGGGTCGACCTCGGCCGCAAGTTCATCCCCGCACCCGAGCGCTGTTTCACCTGGTGGAGCTACCGTTCGCCCGACTACACCAAGAATGACCGCGGCCGCCGGCTCGATCACATGTGGGCGAGCCCTAGCGTCGCGATGCAGGCGACCATGCACAAGGTCCACGAGCCGTGCCGCGCATGGGAGCGCCCGTCCGACCACGTGCCGCTGGTGGTCGAGCTCAGCCTTTGAGTAAGGGCGCCGAGGCCATCGCCGCGCTCCGCGCCGGGCGTGCGGTCGGGGTCGGGACGCTGACTGTCGCGGCGGTGGAGACGGCGACGGATGACTTTCTCGCGCTAGCCGATCCTGACAAGGCGGCGACCGTACTGCTCAGCGGCGCCCGCGCGGCGGCACTCGGCCTTGCCAACCAGCGTGATTCGGCGTCCGCACAGAAGCCAGTCTTAGTCGAGCGGTCCGCATGGCTCGACCCGGCCACGGTGCGCGATCTCGTCGATGCCGGGCGCGACTTCGCGCGGTTCGGACCGGGACCGCTGCAGGCGGGCGCGGTGCCCGATCAACAAGCCGCAGCGGCAGCGCTTGCCGTTGCTCGCCGCGCCGGGCTAATGCCCGCGCTGTGGCTGCTCGGCAGCGACGCAGCCTTGCACCTCTCGGCGAATGAAGCCCACGCCGCCACCCGCCCGGCGACCGTCGCCATCGCCGCCCGCGCCGTTCTGCCGGTCGACGGCCTCGGCCCACCCTCCCAGATCGTCGCCATGCGCTCGGAAGAAGACGGCAGCGAGCATGTCGCCCTGCTGGTCGGCGCACCAGGCGGACAGGCACCGCTCGTCCGCCTGCATAGTGAGTGCCTGACCGGCGACGTGTTCGGCAGCCTCAAATGCGATTGCGGACCGCAGCTCCGCGCCGCCCTGAAACTGATGGAAGCGCAAGGCGGCGGCATCCTGCTCTATCTGCGCCAGGAGGGCAGGGGGATCGGCCTCGCCAACAAGATCCGCGCTTATGCCCTCCAGGACCGCGGCCTCGATACCGTGGAATCGAACCACCGCCTCGGCTTTGCGGATGACGAGCGCGACTATGCGCTGGCCGCCGCCATGCTGCGGGCGCTTGGTGTCAGCGAGGTCCGGCTGCTGACCAACAATCCGGCCAAGATCGCCGGTCTCGAGGAGCAGGGCCTCAGGGCGACGCGGGTCGCGCACCGGCTTCCGGCCAATCCGCACAACGCGCACTATCTCGATGTGAAGAAAGCCAAAAGCGGCCACCTCGACTGAGGCAGAGCATTTAGTCTTCGAAGAAGGCAGTGCCGATTCGAACCACGGTCGCGCCCAGCATCACCGCGCTACGGAAATCGCCGCTCATGCCCATCGACAGGCCACTGACGTCATGCCGCCGCGCAAGCTTTGCCAGAAGCGCGAAATAGGGCGACGGCTCCATCTCGCTCGGCGGGATGGCCATCAGCCCCGCGATCGCCAGCCCAGCTTCGCGCGTGTCGGCGAGGAAGGTCGGCAAGTAGGCGATGGTGACCCCGCCCTTCTGCTCCTCTTCGCCGATGTTCACCTGCACATAAGTGGGCCCGCTCCACCCCGCTTTGGCCAGCGCGGTACCCAGGCTGGGGCGGTCAAGCGAGTGGATCACGTCGAACAGCGCGGCGGCATCGTCCGCTTTGTTGGACTGAAGCTGCCCGACCATGTGTAGGACGACATCGGGATAGCGAGCCCTCAACGCCGGCCACTTGGTCTGCGCCTCCTGCACTCGGTTCTCGCCAAAGTGCCGCTGCCCGGCCTGTAGAAGTTCCTCGATCTCCGCGGCGGAACGATTCTTGCTGACCGCGACGATCGTGACTCCCGATGCCTCGCGCCGGCTGACCTTGGCGGCCTCGGCAACGGCGGAGCGGATGGCGTGGAGACGGGTGGCTGCATCGGACATGGCTGGCTGCTAGGAGCAAAGGCGATGCAAAGGCAATCGTGGCCGACCTCATGGCTGATGACCGACGAGCGGCTGGGCGACGTGCTCGGCGGTGCCATCGCGCGTGCCGCCGCTGCGGGGGCAGGGGTGATCGTGCGTCATCACCATTCGTCCCATGCGGTCCGGCGCGCCATTGCGCGCAAGGTGCTGGCAAGCGGTGCGCTGCTGGGCGTGTCGCGCGATGCCGTGCTCGCCGCGGACCTTGGCGCGGCCTTCGTCCACAATCCCACCGGCCCTAGCGGCGCGCTGCCGTTCAGCCTGTCGGTCCACCACGAGGCAGAAGTCCGGGAGGCGGCGCAGCGACGGCCCGCATTCGTCTTCGTGTCGCCGCTCTATGCCACGCGCAGTCATCCGGGGGCGCCGGCGCTCGGCGTAGAAGAAGCCGCAAGGCTCGCCGCGCTGGCAGGGTGCCCGGCCTACGCGCTTGGTGGGGTCACGCGTTCAAATGGTGAGAAACTGATTGCCCGCGGCTGGGCGGGCTGGGCGGCAATCGACGCCTGGGCTTAGAACTTGACGGCAGTGCCGACGTAGACCGCCTGACTGTCACGCCGCTGGTCGCGCACGGTGGCAAGCTGCTCGCGCTCGATCTTGTACTTGACGCCGCCGGTCAGCGCGATGTTGCGGCTGATATTATAGGCACCGCCGACGTCGAGCGCATAGCTGGTCGGATCGATGATCGGCGCCTTGCGATCCGGCGACGAACGATCGGCACTTGCGGCAACCCGGCCGGTGAACCTCTTGATGCTATAGCTGACACCGACCGTGGCGCCTTCGCGCGGTGCGAGCGCCGGGGTCGCAGCTTCGGCCTTGCTGACGTCGGCCGAGACGGCGAAGCGCTTCCAACCCACCGCAGCGCCGAGGTTGTATGACGCCGGGGTCAGCGGCAGGCCGGTTGTCATCGGCGCCGCGGCCGCCGCCCGCTCACGCAGGGCGACCTGAGTCGACGAGGTCGACCGCGCCCGCACGGCAATGCGAATTTGCGACGGGCGCTGCTTGGCCGCGCTCGGCGTAAACCGGAAATCGGAGGCGAGCGCCGGACGGCTGGCCAGCGCCGCCGCCAATCGCGGATCGGCCTGCGCCGGCGTGAAACCCCCATCGAAGCTCAGCGACACGGCCGCCGGGCGCTTCTTCTGCGGAGCGGCGATCACCATCGACGCAGGCAACAGCAGGCTCGCCGCGGCGACTGCCACGGCCCACTTGCTCTTTTCCTGACCCCAGCGACTCATCGGTTCCCCAGTACCTTTCAGACCGTACATAGGCTGGCGAACCTGAATGTTCCACGCACGCCCCGGTTTAAAAGGTGGCTGTGGCAGGGAATCCACAAGCGAGGCGATTTGCTTACGGGTTGCGGGGGTGGACCCAGCTTCTATAGAGCAAAGCCAACGATCCAATTCACCGTTTGCATCCGGGAAACTCCTTATGCGCCGTTCGCTCGCCGTTCTCTTTCTGTCGGCCACCCTGCTGTCGGCCGCCGGCTGCAGCCGCAACCGCGATATTCCGGTGGAGCTTGCCCCGTCGCGCACCACCGCGATCGGCGTGAACAGCTATCTGTGGCGCGCCGCAATCGACACGCTGAGCTTCGCGCCGTTGGTCACCGCCGACAGCAACGGCGGCGTGATCGTCACCGACTGGTACGCCAACCCCAATTCGCCGGGTGAGCGGGTCAAGCTGACCGTCTCGATCCTCGACCAGGATCTGCGCGCCGACGCTCTCCGCGTCGCCGCCAGCCGCCAGGTCAACCAGAGCGGCCAGTGGGTCGACGCGCCGGTCACCGCCGCGACCGTGCAGAAGCTCGAGGACATCATCCTCACCCGCGCCCGCGACATCCGCCGCGCCGCCGTCGGCGGCTAAGGACGCCACTTCAACTCAAAAGGACACCGCATGACCACCGACCGTTTCGATCCGGCGGCGAGCGAAGCCCGCTGGCAGGAGCGGTGGGAGGCAGACGGCTGCTTCCGCGCCGATAGCGCCAGCCCCAAGCCCAAGGCCTACGTCCTCGAGATGTTTCCGTATCCCAGCGGACGCATCCACATGGGGCACGTCCGCAACTACACCATGGGCGACGTCCTCGCCCGCTATCGCCGCGCGCAGGGCTTCGAAGTGCTTCACCCGATGGGGTGGGACGCCTTCGGCATGCCGGCCGAAAATGCGGCGATGGAAAAGGGCGTGCATCCGGGCGCCTGGACGCTCCAGAACATCGAGCAGATGAAGGCGCAGCTGAAGCGCCTCGGTTTCGCGCTCGACTGGAGCCGCGAGCTCGCCACCTGCAAGCCCGACTATTACGGCCACGAGCAGGCGCTGTTCCTCGACCTGTTCGAAGCCGGCCTCGTGTTCCGCCGCGAATCGGAGGTGAACTGGGACCCGGTCGACATGACCGTGCTCGCCAACGAGCAGGTGATCGACGGCCGCGGCTGGCGCTCGGGCGCGCCCGTCGAGCGGCGCAAGCTGAACCAGTGGTTCCTGCGGATCACCGACTTTGCCGAGGAACTGCTCGAAGGTCTCGGCACGCTGGACCAGTGGCCCGACAAGGTGCGGCTGATGCAGGAGAACTGGATCGGCAAGAGCCGCGGGCTACAATTCCGGTTCGAGCGGCCGGAAGGCGGCAGCATCGAGGTGTTCACCACCCGCCCTGACACCATTTTCGGCGCCAGCTTCCTTGCTATTTCGCCCGGTCATCCAATCGCCGAGGCGCTCGCCGCCGAGCGGCAGGATGTCGCCGACTTCATCGCGCTGGCCAAGCAGGGTGGCACCACCGCGGCCGAGATCGAAACCGCTGAAAAGCTCGGCTTCGATACCGGCCTTACCGTAACCCATCCGCTCGACCCGGACTGGCAGCTGCCGGTCTGGATCGCGAACTTCGTGCTGATGGATTACGGCACCGGTGCGCTCTACGGCGTCCCGGGCCACGACGCGCGCGACTTCGAATTCGCAACCAAATACGGCCTGCCGATCAGCCGCGTCGTCGCGCCTAGCGCCGATCAGGCCGACGCCCCACTGACAGAAGCCGAAAACGCGCCCGGGATCGCGGTCAACAGCCGCTTCCTTGACGGCCTCAGCACCGATGCGGCCAAGGCCGAAATTATCCGCCGTGCCGAGGCGGACGGCTGGGGCGAGGGCAAGACGCAATATCGCCTCCGCGACTGGGGCGTCAGCCGCCAGCGCTATTGGGGTACGCCGATCCCGATCATTCACTGCGAGGCATGCGGCGCGGTTCCGGTGCCAAAGGCGCAGCTTCCGGTGATCCTGCCCGAAGATGTCACCTTCGATGTCCCGGGAAACCCACTCGATCGCCATTCCACGTGGAACAAGACCGAGTGCCCCAAGTGCGGCCAGCCGGCGCGACGAGAAACCGACACGCTCGACACCTTTGTCGACAGCAGCTGGTACTTCATCCGCTTCGCCTCGCAGCCCAAGAACAAGCCGTTTGACCGCGCCGAAGCCGAAGTTTGGCTGCCGGTCGGCCAATATATCGGCGGGGTAGAGCACGCGATCCTGCACCTGCTTTATGCCCGCTTCTGGACGCGCGCGCTGGAGCGGATCGGCAAGCTGTCGGTGAAGGAGCCGTTCAAGGGCCTCTTTACGCAGGGGATGGTCACGCACGAGACCTACAAGGCGGGTGACGGAAGCTGGCTCAGCCCCGATCAGGTCACCCGCAACGGCGACGATTGGACCCACGTCGAAAGTGGCGAACCCGTGACGGCCGGCCGCGTCGAGAAGATGTCCAAGTCAAAGAAGAACGTGGTCGACCCGGATGCGATCATCGACCGCTACGGCGCCGACGCCGTTCGCTGGTTCATGCTGTCGGATTCGCCGCCCGAGCGCGATCTCGAATGGTCGATCGGCGGTATCGAAGGCGCCGCCCGCTTCGTTCAGCGCGTGTGGCGCCTGGCGACCAGCCCGGCGGTATCCGAAGGCACCGACGCCGCGCTTACCCGCAAGCTACATCGCGCGATCGCCGCGGTCGGCGCGGCCATCGATGGTCTTCAGTTCAACAAGGCGGTGGCCGCGCTCTACGAATTCGTCAGCGCAGTCGAAAAGGCCAAACCCTCGGCCGACCGCAGCGCCGCCATCTGCGCGCTGGTGGTGCTGATCGCGCCCATGGCACCGCACCTCGCCGAAGAAGCCTGGGCCGCGCTGGGCGGGGAGGGGATCGTCGTCGATCAGCCTTGGCCTGCCTTCGATCCGGCCCTGCTGGTCGACGAAGAAGTGACCATCGCGGTGCAGGTCAACGGCAAGCTCCGCCACACGCTCAATGCGCCGCGCGGCATGGCCCGCGACGACCTGCAGGCAATGGCGCTCAGCGCGGACAAGATCGCTGCGCTGCTTGGCGATACGGCGCCCAAGAAAGTGATCGTGGTCCCCGACCGCCTTGTGAACATCGTCCTGTGAATCGGCTCGCTCTTATTCTCGCTGCGGCCACGCTGACGGCCGGCTGCGGCCTGCGTCCGGTCTACGGCGGCGGCGCGAGCGGTCCGACCGCTACCTTCCTGACCTCGGTCGCGGTGCAACCCATCGGCGGGGGTCGCACCGGCTGGCTGCTGCGTGCCGCGCTTGCCGATCGCCTTGGCGAACCGACCCAGAGCGCCCGCCGGTATCGGCTCGAAGTCGAAGTCGATGACGACCTCACCAGCTTCGGCATTCGCGGCGACACCGCGGTGACGCGCGAGCGCCGCACCATTCGCGCGCGCTACCGCCTGGTCGACAATGCCACCGGCCAGGTCGTGCTCGACGCGACGGCCGGCTCCGATGCCGGGATCGACGTCGCCAGTTCGCCCGTCGCCACGCTGGCTGCCGAGCAGACCGCTGCCGAGCGGCTGGCGCAGGTCGTCGCCGATCAGATCGTCGCCCGCCTCGGCCAATATGCGGTGCGGAGGGATCGCCGGTGAGGCTGACCCGGGACAAGGCCGCAGCGACGCTCGACCGCCCGGACCCGTCCCATCGCTTCTTCCTTTTCAGCGGCGCCGACAATGCGGCGAGCCGGCTGTTCGCGCAGCGCGTGATGACGGCGCTCAGTGCCGAAAAGATCAGTGTCGCGGGCGCGCAGCTCAAATCCGATCCCGCCTGGCTCGCCGACGAGGCTGCCAGCCTTCCGATGTTCGGTGGAGCGCGCCTGCTGTGGATCGAGCCCGCCGGCGAGGAGATCGTGCCTGCCCTGGAAGCGCTGCTGGCGCTGGAACGGGTGGAAGCGCCGACGGTGGCGATCACCAACGGCTCGCTCAAGAAGACCAGCGGTTTGCTCAAGCTGGCCGAGGGCAGCAAGGCCGCGATCCACGTCGCCAGCGAGCAGCAGACCCCGCGCGAACAGATTGGTGCCATCAGCGAGCTTGCCCGCAAGGAAGGGCTGACCGTCAGCGCGTCGCTCGCCGAACGAATTGCGGAGGAGGCCGGCGGCGATCTCATCCTCGCCCGTCTCGAGCTTCAGAAGTTCGCACTTTACGCGGGTGCCTCGCCCGATCAGCCGACCGAACTCGCCGAAGGCGTCGTGGACGCGCTTGGCATCGACCAGGCCGAGGCGGAATATGGCCGGGCAGGCGATCTCGCGCTGGCGGGCGACGTCGCCGGCTTGGCGACCGAGCTTGCGCTGATGGATGCGGCGGCGATGGATGCCATTCCCGTCGTGCGCGCCCTGCAACGCCGCTTGCTGATGCTGGCGCCGCTCCGCGCTCGGGTGGAACAGGGTCAGCCGCTAGGGTCGGTTACCCAGTCGGTGTGGCAGCGTGATAAGCCGGTAGTGAGCCGCATCCTGCCGCGCTGGACGGCGTCGCGGCTGTCAGAAGCGTTCCAGCGTGTGCAGAAGCTCGAGCGCGACATCCTGCTTCGCCCGGTGCCGCCGAGTGCTGCCCTCGGCGAAACGCTGATGCAACTGGCCCGCGTCGCGGCAGCAAACGGCCGCTGATCGAACGACTTAAATCGGTTCGCCGCTCAACCGCTGGCAGATGAGATCGAGCTGATCGAGGCTTGAGAAAGCCACGCTGACCTGCCCAGCGCCACTCTTGTGCTGGATCGTCACCTTGAGCCCCAGGAGATCACCGAGCTGGCGTTCGAGCGCCAGCAGGTCAGCGTCACGTGCTGCGGACGACAGGCGGGCGCCTCCCCGTGACGGCTCGTCGCTCCCGCCCGGCCGACGCTTGCGGGCAAGCGCCTCTGCCTGACGGACAGACAAGCCCTTGCTCACGATTTGCTCGGCAAGCTGCTCGGCATCGGCCGACGAAGCGATCGCACGAGCATGCCCCATGGTCAGCGTCCCGGCTTCCAGATGCGCCCTCACGCTTTCAGGAAGATCCCGCAATCTCAACAGGTTGGATACGTGACTACGGCTCTTCCCGACGAGCTTGCCCACCTCTTCCGGCTTATGCCCGAACCGCTCGACCAGGGCCGCATAGGCGTCGGCTTCCTCAAGCGGACCGAGATCGGCCCGCTGGACATTTTCGATCAGCGCGACCTCAGCCGTCCCCGCCTCGTCGAAATTGCGCACGATCGCAGGGATCCGATGCACCTGCGCCCGCTGCGCCGCCCGCCAGCGCCGCTCGCCGGCGACGATCTCGAAACGGCCTGATTCTGCGGCAGGGCGCACCAGAATCGGCTGAAGAACACCGCGCGCCGCGATCGACTCCGCAAGCTCGGCCAAGGGCCCCTCGGCAAAGATCCGCCGCGGCTGGCGCGGATTTGGCTGGATCAGGCCAATCTCGATCTCGCGCACACCCTCGGCGCTGCCGACAGGGACCGATACCGGAACGTCACCAAGCAGCGCCGAAAGGCCGCGGCCCAAGCCTCGTGCCTGCTGATTCATGCGGCTTCCTTCAATGCTGGCAATCGCGCCATCAGTTCGCGGGCCAAGCCGACGTAAGCGGTCGAGCCCGAACAGCGCAGGTCGTAAATGAGCGCCGGCAACCCGTGGCTCGGCGCTTCGGACAATCGCACATTGCGCGGCACCACGGTGTCGAACACCGCCGGGCCGAGGCAGGCCCGGACATCCTCCGCGACCTGCGCGGACAACCGGTTGCGGCGATCGAACATGGTCAGGGCAACACCCAGGATCGACAGCTCCGGGTTAAAGCGGGTGCGGATCCGCTCAACGGTCTGGAGCAACTGGCTGAGCCCTTCGAGCGCAAAGAACTCACATTGCAGCGGAACCAGGAGATGCCGCGCGGCAATAAGGGCGTTGACGGTGAGGAGGCCAAGCGACGGGGGACAATCGATCAGGCAGATATCCCACCGGGGCGGCGCCGCCTCGAGCGCATCGAAAAGACGATGCGTCCGGCGCTCGAGGTCGACCAATTCGACCTCGGCACCGGAAAGGTCCTGCGTCGCGGGCAGAAGATCGAGCCGGGGAACGCGAGTCGGCTGAACCGATGCGTCCACTGTCTCCGACCCGATAAGCACCTCGTAGGACGAGCGCTCGCGGGACTGCGGACCAATGCCCAGACCAGTCGAGGCATTACCCTGCGGATCGAGATCGATCAGCAGCACCTTCCAGCCCATGGCGGCCAGGCCCGTGGCGAGGTTGATGGCGGTCGTTGTCTTGCCGACTCCACCCTTCTGATTGGCAATCGCAACCGTGATCATTTACGCCCCGTCCTACGCCGCACCCGTTGCGCCACCAGGATCCGGGCATCTGGATCGGTTCGGCTGGGTTTGAGCTCGAAATCACCTTGCCACGTGGTGCGCGCTTCCGCCAGTTCCATCTCGGCACTTCGCCCCTTGGGAAGCACCCACCGCCCGGTTGGCGCGATCAGCGGGCTCGCCATGGCGAAGAGTTTATCGAGGGTTGCGACCGCTCGGGCTGTCACGACGTCAAAGTGACCGACGACGTTTTCCACCTTGCCCGTGATCACCGTGACGTTTTGTAAAGCTAACGTTTCGCGGCAATGCTCTAGAAACTCAGTGCGTAAACGTCGCGGTTCGACCAACGTGATATGGCGGACACCCGCGATCGCCAGGACTAATCCGGGCAGTCCGGGTCCACTCCCGATGTCTAGCCAGTATGCATCGACGGGTGCGTGTTCGAGCAACTGTAGCGAATCATCGATATGTCGAACGCGGATCTCTTCTTCGGTACGTCGACTTATGAGATTCTGACGACTGTTTTCCCCTAGAAGCAGATCGGCGAACGCCTCAAGTTTATCGCTCGTTTCACGTGAAACAATCATGCTGCCAAGCGCGCAGTCGCCACGTGTAATGCGGTGAGAGCCGCTGGCGTAATACCCGGCACACGTGACGCCTGATCCAACGTCTCGGGCTTCGCTATGAACAATCGCTCCGACATCTCGGCCGAAAGTCCTGGGACACCATTGTAGTCGAAGACTTCTGGAATCCGAACGCCCCGTGCTCGCTCCACGGCTTCCCACTCCCGCTTCTGTCGTTCGACGTAAGGCCTATAAAGTGCATCGGCCATGCCTTCGTCGGTCGAAGCGAAGTCCGGTTGATCACGCAATTCAAAATGACGCAGAATAGCAGCGCGTCGTTGTGGCGAAATCGCTCCGCTATTCAGTGCATCCCTTCCAAGACGCGCGGTCGCATTGTCCGCTCGCAAAAGCAGGCGATACTCCGCGCGGGCGGTCATCATGCGGTAGGGCTCGCTGACGCCTTGCAAGGTGAGGTCATCCACCATGACCCCGATGTAGCTGCTGCGCCGGTCGAAGAGCATAGATGGCTCATTCGCGACATAACGGGCGGCGTTGAGGCCGGCGACCAACCCTTGTGACGCGGCTTCCTCGTAACCCGTCGTGCCGTTGATCTGCCCGGCAAGGAAAAGGCCCGGCAAGTTGCGGAGTTGGAGGTCGGTGCCGAGCAGGCGGGGATCGACAAATTCATATTCGACTGCATAGCCCGGCCGAGCGATCTCGGCGCGCTCAAGTCCGGGAATGCTGCGGACGAAGGCCTGTTGCACCGCCACCGGCATCGAGGTCGAGATGCCGTTGGGATAAACGAGATGGTCGGTCAAACCTTCCGGCTCGAGAAAGATCTGATGCCCGTCACGGTCCCCAAACCGTCGGACCTTATCTTCTATCGACGGGCAATAACGCGGGCCACGCCCTTCAATCGCGCCTGAATAGAGGGGCGACTGGGCCTCGGCTTGGCGAATGATGTCGTGGGTGGCTGGTGTCGTCCGGGTGATCGCACAGCAAAGCTGCGGAAGCGCCCGTTCCGCCTGAGGGTAGGCAGAGAAGGACCATTGCTCACTGTCGCTCGGCTGTTCGTCCAGCCTCGCCCAATCGATCGTCCGACCGTCAAGGCGCGGCGGGGTGCCGGTCTTCAGACGCTTCGGAGCGAGCCCTAACTCCCTGATTTGTTCGGCAAGGCGAATGCTTGCTTTTTCCCCCGAACGACCGGCCGGCTTGCTCTCAAGACCGGTGTGGACGCGCGCATCGAGGAACGTACCGGTGGCGATGACGACGGCGGGTGCGATCAGCGACGACCCATCAGCAAGTTCGACCCCGCTCACCCGCCCGTTTCGAACCGTGAGACAGACTGCCTCGCCGAAGAGACGCTCAATAGGCAGGTCGGCCAGGAGCCGCTCGATGGCCTTTTGATAATGAACGCGGTCCGCTTGCACCCGTGGGCCCCACACCGCAGGCCCCTTGCTGCGATTGAGCATGCGACGGTGAATCGCGGATGCGTCCGCGGCCCGCGCCATCAAACCGTCGAACACGTCTAATTCCCGGACCAAATGGCCTTTACCAACCCCACCAATCGAGGGGTTGCAGCTCATCTGGCCGGCATTCGAAGCATCAAAGGAAAGCAACGCTGCCTTCGCGCCTGATCGCGCCGCAGCGGCTGCGGCCTCGCATCCAGCGTGGCCGGCACCGATCACAATCACATCGAACATGCTGGGCCACTATCACAACTGCGGGCCGAAAGGAGCTGTTTCACGTGAAACAAGCTATTTTCCCAAACAGAAGCGACCGAAGAGAGCGTCGAGGACGTCCTCCGTGCTTTGATGACCAGTCAGTTTATCGAGTACATTCAGAGCGGAACGGAAACATTCTGCCACGATGACCAGATCGTCATTTACTGTCGTGGTAAGACTATTGGCGGCTTCGTTGATCAACGCTCGCTGCCGTCGATTGAGTGCCACCCGATCTGGCGGCGGCAATAGCGCCTTTGCTTCAGCGAGAATGGCAGCACGTAGGGCGTCGGTACCATTCGGAACATATACGGACGTGGGAATACTCTCGTCCGGCGCGGCCCCTCGCTTGTCGGAACGTGAGTGAACTATCAAAACGCTGTCGAAAGCAGGTGCGTCATCCGGGTCGCCGAGCCATAACAGGATATCCGCTGACGTGATCGCTTGCTGCGCGCGGTCCACACCGATCTGCTCAACCGCGTCCTCGGTCTCATGCAGGCCGGCGGTGTCCTGCAAAATAAGTGGAATTCCACCCAGATCGATCCGGGCTTCGAGAACATCGCGGGTGGTCCCGGCGATAGGGGTGACGATCGCCTTGTCGCTACCGACCAAGGCATTGAACAAGCTCGACTTCCCGCTGTTCGGGGGACCGGCGAGAACGACTGCCAAGCCATTGTGCACTAGTTCGGACGGCGGCTGCGCAAGCCAGTCTTGCCATTCCGCGCGGAGCGCACTCGCCTCGACGACAAGTGCATCGAGATCGAGATTGGTTTCGTCTTCATCCCCGACATAATCGATCGCCGCTTCCGCGCGGGCCGAGAGAATCACGAGTCGTTCACGCCAAGCTTCGATCTGACGCCGCAAACCGCCGCCCGCGCTTTCAACCGCCGCACGGCGTTGCCATTCGGTCTCGGCGGAAAGGAGATCCGCAAGGCCCTCGGCCTGGGTGAGATCGAGGCGTCCATTCAGCATCGCGCGCCGCGTGAACTCGCCCGGCTCCGCTTCGCGCAAGCCCGGGATGGCGGCAAGCTCTGCAAGGCAGCGGGCGACGACGGCGCGGCCTCCGTGAAGATGAAGCTCGACCAACGGCTCGCCAGTGGCCGTGTTCGGTGCCGGAAAATGGATGACCAGGGCTTCGTCGATAAGCGCGCCGTCGGCTGCAGTCAGTCGCCGCACGGCCGCGCGCCGTGGTTCCGGGAGTGAGCCAGCGAGAACGGCGACAGCCTGCTCGGCCATCGGCCCGCTTACACGGACGATAGCGATGGCAGCGGGCAGGGCGCCGCTCGAGAGGGCGAAGATGGTGTCGGTCGTCACCCCGTCAGCGATGCCCTTGGCCCGGGCATCGTGACAAGAGTGGTTCAGCCGAACAGACGACCGAGACCGACCTGGGGATCGATCCAGCCGTCGTAGATCATCTTCACCGCGACGTAGAGAATGACGCCCAGACCGACGTAGGCGATCCAGCGATAGCGTTCGATGTAGCGGGCGATGACATTGGCAGCGAGACCCATGAGGGCGACCGCGAATACCAAGCCGACGATCATGATGCCGGGGTGATCGCGCGCAGCGCCAGCCACGGCGAGCACATTGTCGAGGCTCATCGACACGTCCGCCACAGCAACCGCCCAGGCTGCCCCGGCGAAGCTCTTGGCGGGCCGGAGGCCGCTGTGCTCGTCACCGGTAACTTCGGGGCTTCCACCGCTTTCGCCAGCGTGGCGAAGCTCGCGCCACATCTTCCACGCCACCCACAGCAGGAGCAGGCCGCCAATCAGAATCAGGCCAACGACCTGCAGCAGCTGGGTCACGATGAGCGCGAAGAACACGCGAAGGACCAGTGCGGCAAGCACACCGATCAGAATGACTTTCTTGCGTTGCTCGGGCGGGAGGCCGGCGGCGAGAGCGCCAACCACGATCGCATTGTCACCGGCAAGGACGAGATCGATCATCAACACCTGCAGGAACGCCGACAAAGCTGCCGGCTCTCCGATGTTGCTGAAGTCATTGACGATCGAAGCCCAGATATCGGCCGGGCCGCCCAAGCCCGCAGGGGCGGCGTGCGTGGCAGCGGCGAGCAGCAATTCGAACATTAGAATCCCATCATGTCGTCAGCCCGAACCCTTGGCTCGAAGCACCGCAGCAAAGTGCGGAAACAGCAGAAAGCGCGTTCCCGGGTCAAGCCCCGGAACGACAAAGGCGTAAGCCGGGGGCAGGGAAGCGGTTCGCACCCCTGCGGCTTACTGATTCATCGACGCGAAGAAGTCTTCGTTCGACTTGGCGTCACGCATCTTGTCGAGCAAGAACTGCATCGCGTCGACGGTGCCCATCTGCATCAGGATCCGACGCAGCACCCACATCTTGGTGAGCGTATTCTGCGGGACCAGTAGCTCTTCCTTGCGGGTGCCGCTCTTGCCGACGTCGAGCGCCGGGAAGATGCGCTTGTCGGCGACCTTGCGGTCGAGCACGATTTCGCTGTTACCGGTGCCCTTGAACTCTTCGAAGATGACTTCGTCCATCTTGGAGCCGGTGTCGATCAGCGCGGTGGCGATGATAGAGAGCGAGCCGCCTTCCTCGATGTTACGGGCCGCGCCGAAGAAGCGCTTCGGGCGCTGCAGGGCGTTGGCGTCGACACCGCCGGTCAGCACCTTGCCCGAGCTCGGCACGACTGTGTTGTAGGCCCGGCCGAGGCGAGTGATCGAATCGAGCAGGATGACGACATCCTTCTTGTGCTCGACCAGGCGCTTGGCCTTTTCGATCACCATTTCGGCGACTTGGACGTGACGCTGCGCGGGTTCGTCGAAGGTCGAGGAGACGACCTCGCCCTTCACGCTGCGCTGCATGTCGGTAACTTCTTCGGGCCGCTCGTCGATCAGCAGGACGATCAGGAAGACTTCCGGGTTATTGTCGGTGATCGCGCGCGCGATGTTCTGCAGCAGCACGGTCTTGCCGGTGCGCGGCGGCGCGACGATCAGCGCGCGCTGGCCCTTGCCGAGCGGCGAGACGATGTCGATGACGCGCGCCGACTTGTCCTTGATGGTCGGGTCGAGCGTATCGAGCTTGAGCTTCGCGTCGGGATAGAGCGGCGTCAGATTATCGAAATTGACGCGGTGACGAAGCGCATCGGGCTCGTCGAAATTGATCGAGGTGATGCGATTCAGCGCGAAATAACGCTCGCCGTCTTTCGGCGCGCGGATTTCGCCTTCCACCGTGTCACCGGTGCGCAGGCCGAAGCGGCGCACGATCTGCGGCGTGACATAGATGTCGTCCGGGCCGGCGAGATAGTTCGCCTCGGCGCTGCGGAGGAAGCCGAAGCCGTCGTTCAGCACTTCGATGGTGCCGCTCCCCATGATCTCGGCGCCACTTTCGGCGCGGACCTTGAGGATGGAAAAAAGGAGGTCCTGTTTGCGCAGCGTCGACGCGCCCTCGATCCCCATCTCTTCAGCTTGCGCGACGAGTTGGGCGGGGGTCTTCTGCTTGAGGTCCTTGAGATGCATTGAGTTTGGACTCTAATTTTGGGAGTAAAGTACGCAGTCGAGTGACTGAAGGCCGCATCGAGGAACGAGCGGTCACACCGGCAAAGGTGGACAATACGGGCCGGTGCGGCCGTATTGAAAAGCGGCCTATGGCGGCTCGCTTGCCAAGTCAACATGGGGAGACGCGCTCCCCACGGCAAGCTCAGAAGGGTTTGACGATCACCAGCACAACGATGATCGCGGTCATGATGCCAGGAATCTCGTTCATGATGCGCAACGTCTTGTTTTCGAGGGGGCGGTCGCCGCGCGCGAGCTTGCGACCGTAGGCGCCGAGCCAGCCCTGGAAGCCGCTGAGCAAGATTACGAACAGCAATTTGGCGTGAAACCAGCCTTGGGTGAACGCGCCGAGGTGCACGGCGAGAGCAAGCCCGAGGACCCAGACGATGACCAGGGCGGGCCCGAGGATGATCGAGCGGGTGCGGCGCTCACGTTCGACCCACGCGCGATCCTCGGCCGAGCCGGGGGCGGTGGCGTGGTGATACACGTAGAAGCGCGGCAGCAGGAACAGGCCGGCAATCCAGAAGATCACAAAGGTGATGTGAGCGGCTTTCACCCACAGATAGGCATTGCCGAGGAAACCGATCGCGCTGTCGAGCATCAGGCGGCCTTTCCGAGCAGTCGAAACATCTGTTCGACATGCTCGATGGGGGTGAACTGGCCGATTCCATGGCCAAGGTTGAACACGTGTGGGCGCTCTTCCAGTGCCGACAGGACGCGGCGGACCGCCTTGTCCAGCGCGTCGCCCCCGGCGAGCAGGGCGAGGGGGTCGAGATTGCCCTGGACCGGCATGTTCTCGGGCAGGTTGGCATGGGCCCAGAGCGGATCCACCGTTTCGTCGAGACCCAGCGCATCGACGCCTGTTTCGCGGGCGTAAGCCGGAAGCTTGCCGCCGGCGCCCTTGGGAAAGCCGATGATGGTCAGCTCGGGCCGCAGCGCGCGCAGCTTCGAAACGATCCGCGCGGTCGGGGCGATCACCCAGCGCTCGAATTCAGACGGGGCGAGGCTGCCCGACCAGCTGTCAAACAATTGCACCGCATCGACCCCCGCATCGGCCTGGCCGACAAGATAGGTGACGGTGGCGTCCTCGATCGCGGCGATGATCGCGCCGAACTTGCCGGGGTCGAGATAAGCCAGGGTGCGGGCCTCGGCCTGCTCGCGGCTGCCTTCGCCGGCGACCATGTAGGTGGCGACGGTCCAGGGCGAGCCTGCAAAGCCCAGGAACGTCGTCTCGGGCGCCAACTGGGCCTTCACCTGCCGCACGGTCTCGTAGATCGCCTCGAGGCGCTCGGGTACCGGCTGGAAGCCCTCCATCTCCGCGCCCGACAGCGGGGGCTTCAACCGCGGGCCTTCACCGGCAACGAATGTCAGTTCCTGGCCCAGCGCATGAGGGACGATCAGGATGTCGGAGAAGAGGATCGCGGCGTCGAGCGGGAAGCGGCGCAGCGGCTGCAACGTGATCTCGGCCGCAGCGGCCGGATCGTAGACCATGTCGAGAAAGCCGCCCTTTTCCTGCCGCAGCGCGCGATATTCGGGAAGATAGCGTCCTGCCTGGCGCATCATCCAGACCGGCGGTGGATCGCGGCGCTCGCCCCGAAGCACTGCCAGGAGCGGCTTGTCGATCGCTTGTCCGGACGTCTGGTCGGCCACCCTTATCTCTTTCTCTTTGTAGATTCTTAAAAAGGTAGATGGAGTCAGTTGGGCCGGTGATACTGGGGAATAAGCGGCCCTCCCGCGGTTGCCAACAGGTGGCCGCAAACCGCGCCGCTCGCAAGACCGCCGAGTCGCGACCGTCAATTCCCGCAATCCACAGCGCTGTGGATGAGCTTATCCACGGTGGATAAGCGGCTTGGCGGAGTCTTGCCGATGGGCGCGGATCCGGGCGGTTGGTGTTGTCCCCGTGGCCGCGCTAAGGGTTGAGGGCGTTTTCTCCACAGGAACGAACATGGAACTTAGGCTCGCCTCGACCTCGCCGATCCGCGGCACGTTGCTCGCCAATGCGGGGATCGCCTACGCGGCGGAGGCGCCGGGCGTCGACGAGGTAGCGATCAAGGCCGGCTTCGGAGGGGACGACGCGGCGCTGACGATCGCGCTGGGCGAGGCCAAGGCGCTGGCGGTGTCGGAGCGGCATCCGGACGCCCTGGTCATCGGGAGCGATAGCTTGATCGGGGTCGAAGGGCGACGCTTCGACAAGCCGGCTGGACGCGAAACGGCGGCAGAGCATTTGCGCTTTTTCTCAGGCAAGATGATGGAGCTGACCAGCAGCGCGGTGATGGCCCAAAACGGCAAAACCGTGTGGAGCCATGCGTCGCGCGCTCGTCTGTCCGTACGGCCGTTGAGCGAAGGGTTTATCGAGGACTATCTCGACGCCGACTGGCCGGAGGTCAGCTATTGCGTCGGCGTGTTCCGGCTCGAAGGGCCGGGCGTTCAGTTGTTCGAGACGATCGAGGGCGATCACTTCACCATTCTCGGCCTGCCGCTCCTGCCGTTGCTCGGCGCGCTGCGGGAACGGGGTGCGCTGGCGTCATGACGTCCGACATTCCCTATGCCGAGGTCATCGGCGATCCGGTCAGCCACAGCAAGTCGCCGGTGATCCACAATTTCTGGCTTGGGAAACTCGGGCTTGAGGGCGAATATCGCGCCACTCGCGTCCTTAAGGACGAGATCGAACATTATCTGCACGAACGGCGCGGCGATCCGCTTTGGCGCGGATGCAATGTCACAATGCCACTGAAAGAGCTGGCGGCAAAAAAGGCCGATGCGCTCGACCAACATGCAGGTCGGATCGGTGCCATCAACACGCTGATACCTCGCAACAGCGGGCAGAAGATCGTTGGCTACAATACCGATTGGATTGCCATCCGAGACCTTGTTGCGCCGCTTCTTGCCACGCCAAAGGACGTGGTCGTGTCGATGCTCGGCACCGGCGGGGCGGCGCGAGCCGCCGTTTATGCCGTACGATCCGTTCGCGAACCACTATTCTTCTACACATACGCACGCACCTTGATTCAAGCCGTCGCCTTCCGAAGCAAAGTCGGCCTACCCGAGGATTATGCTGCCGGAGACCTGAAGGAATTTTGCTCGATCATAGGGCCCTTCAGATTGTTTGAAGCCGCATCGCTCATCATCAACGCTACGCCGCTCGGCAGCGCCGACGCGGCGCCTCTTTGTCTTGAACTCGAGGCTGAGGGTGACATCATGCTGCTGGATATGGTGACCAATCCCGCCGAGACCGAGCTGGTAACCGTGGCCCGGCAGGCCGGAATCAATGTGGCGACCGGGTTCGATATGCTTATCGAGCAAGCGGCGGCGGCCTTCCTTCTCCTCTTCGGCCACGAGGCACCGCGCGAATACGACACCGAACTTCGCACGCTGTTGACCGCATGAAGACGCTCGCACTCACCGGCTCGATCGGGATGGGGAAATCGACCGTGGCGGCGATGTTCGCCAAGCGTGGCATCCCGGTCTTTGATGCGGACGCGGCCGTGCGCCAGCTGCAGGGACCTGATGGCCGCCTCGTGCCCGTCATCGAGAAGCGCTTTCCCGGCACCACCCGCGACGGCGCGGTCGATCGCGAGGCGCTCGCCGCCGCCGTGCTCGGCAGGCCGGACGAACTCGCCGCCCTGGAAGCGATCGTCCATCCAGCGGTGCATCACGAACGCACCCGCTTCATTGTCGCAAACGGCGACGCACCGGCGCTGCTGTTCGACATCCCGCTGCTGTTCGAAACCGGCGGCGACAAGGTGTTCGACCAGGTGATCGTCGTCTCCGCTCCCGCCGAAGTGCAGCGCCAACGCGTCCTCGCCCGGCCCGGCATGACGCCCGAGAAACTCGACCACATCCTTGCCCGCCAGACCCCCGACGCCGACAAACGGGCGCGCGCCGATCACGTCATCGACACCTCGATCAGCCTCGCCGAAACCGAACGACAGGTTGACGCGATCCTTGCTGGACTGGGGCTCGCCCCGGGCGCATAGATTCAGCCATGCGCGAAATCGTGTTCGATACCGAAACCACCGGCGTCAATCCGGCCGGCGGCGATCGCATGGTCGAGATTGGCTGTGTGGAGCTGATCAACCGCTGCCCGACCGGGCGCGAATATCATGCCTATTTCAATCCCGAACGCGCGATGCCGAGCGAAGCGGAAGCGGTGCACGGCCTGAGCAGCATCTTCCTGTCGGACAAGCCCTTGTTCGGCGCCGCTTGCGAAGAATTGCTCGACTTCATCGGAGACGCGCCTTTGATCGCGCACAACGCCGGCTTCGACTTCGGCTTTCTCAACAACGAACTGGCGCTATGCGGGCGCGATTCCGTTTGCCTCAGCCGGATGATCTGCACCCTGGTGCTGGCGCGTTCGAAGCATCCGGGTGCCAAGCATAGCCTCGACGCGCTGTGCACGCGCTTCGGCGTCGACCGAACCGCCCGCGTGAAGCACGGCGCGCTGCTCGATGCGCAGCTCCTCGCGCAGGTCTATGTCGAGCTGACCGGCGGTCGGCAGATCGGCCTGTCGCTGGTCGCGGAGCTTGGCGATGGCGGGCTTCAGGCCAGCGGTTCCGCCACGGTCGTCGCCTCGACCCCCCGCGCGGTCCGCCCGGCCCGGCCGCACGCCGCGTCGCTTGACGAGTTAGCGGCGCATACCCAGTTCATCGCCAGGATGAAGGAGCCACTCTGGGCCGCCGTCGGCACTGCGTGAGGCTCTAACGACAAGGGAGAAGGCAGACATGGATATCAGGGTCTCAGGGCATCAGGTCGAGACCGGAGCGGCGCTCCAGACCCATGTCACCGATCGGCTCGAGGCGCTGACCGAACGCTATTTCTCCCGCGCTACCGCCGCTAACGTGACCTTTGGCAAAGGGCCGCACGACCACGGCTTCACCTGCGACATAGTGGCGCCGGTGGTGAATGGGGTAGTGCTGAAGGCCAACGGCCGGGCGCAAAGCGCGCAACAGGCATTCGAGGGCGCGGCCGACAAGATCGAAAGGCAATTGAAGCGCTACAAGTCGCGCCTGCGCGATCGAAAGGGTGCCGAGGCGATGGGCGGTCCCGGCTACGATGCCACCGCCTCCTATACCGTGTTCGCGGCGCCGCAGACCGAAGAGGAATCGCCGCCCGAGCATCCGCCGGTGATCGCCGAAACCCGCGTCGACATTCCCGAAAGCAGCGTGTCGGATGCGGTGATGATGCTCGATCTTCGCAACACCAATGCGCTGATGTTCCGCAACAGCAAGACCGGCGCGTTCAACATGGTCTATCGCCGCGAAGACGGCAGCATCGGCTGGGTCGAACCCCGGGACCGCTAGACCGCGCTGAAGCGTTGAGGCATTGGCCCGCCGCCGATCTGGCGGGCAGTAGAGTATTTGCGTGACCATGCAGCTTGCGACTTTTCTCGATTTCGACGCCAGTCGTCCTGCGCTGGTGGCACCGAACAAGCGCGCCCTGCTGCACGCGATCGGCCAGATTGCCGCGCAACGGCTCCAGCTTGACGTTGCCGATCTGGTGGGGGCGCTCAACGAGCGTGAGAAGCTTGGAAGCACGGGATTCGGCAACGGGGTCGCGATTCCTCACGGCAAGGTCGAAGGTCTGCGCCGGATCTACGGGCTGGTCGCGCACCTTGCCGAACCGGTCGATTACAAGGCGATCGACGGCACACCGGTCGACCTCGTCTTTCTGCTGTTGTCGCCGCCCGACGCCGGCGCCGATCACTTAAAGGCCTTGGCCGCGATCAGCCGCGTGGTACGACACGCCCCGACGCTGGAAAAATTGCGCGGCGCGCACACGCCCGACGCGCTGACCGCAGTGTTGATGGGGGTAGATGAGCCGCACGCTGCCTGACGACGGGATGGCCGCTCCAAGCGGGGCGGAAGCCCATTATCGTGCGCTCGAGCAACTCTATGCCTCGGCGCCGATCAATCTCCTGTTCCGCTCCTCGCTCACGCTCGAGGAAGCGGGACGGTCGCGGATCGACTTCACGGTAGAGCCGGCGAGCTTTCATGCTGCGGGTGCGGCGCACGGCACGCTGTATTTCAAGATGCTGGACGACGCCGCTTTCTACGCCGCGAACAGCCTTGTCAGCGATCGCTTTCTGCTTACGACCGCTTTCAATCTCCATTTCACCAAGCCGATGCGCGAAGGGCCCGCTGTGGCGGAAGGGCGCTGGGTGTCGGGCCGGCGGCGGGTGTTCGTGGCCGAAGCGCGGATCGTCGATTCAAGCGGCGAGGAATGCGCACGAGGCACCGGTACCTTCCTCCGCTCGCACATCGCACTGGCCGGGCTCCAAGGTTATTCGCCAGCATGAACGAAGCGCGGCTGGCGGCGGGTGTCGAGGCATCGGCGCTGCTGGCGCGGGCGCGTGATCTGGGCGGTTTTGGGACGGTTCTGCGCCGGGGAGATGCCGAGCGTGGCAGCCTGATGCTGGTGATTGCCGAGCGTGGGACGACCCGCTTTCTGGTACAGCGACTGCTCCAGCGGGACGGCCGCTACCAGTGGGAATCGCGCGAATCAGCCGATGGCGAGTCGCTCGACGCGCACCTCGCCAACGCGCAGAGTCGCGATCCCGATTTGTGGGTGATCGAACTGGATGTCCCGTCGGCGGAACGATTCATCGCTGAAATGACCTGAGCGACTTGCGCGTCGTGGCAAATGCGACGAACCGAGGAACAGCTTTCAGCGGGGCGCTCGCGTGGGTGGTCCAACCACCTGCCCGAGCCACGCGAGACGGGGGATCAGCCCAGGCGTAGTGACGCGGCCTTTTCGGCCCGACGAAACACGCTGACGGCTATTCACCGCACAAGATTAGGTTGTCAGTGGTTCGTCGTTTCGTCCTTATGCTTGCCGTCGCCGCGATGGGCGCCGCCTCCGTTGCTCCCGCTCAGGTTCTTCCTGGCGGGGCCACGGACCAGGTTGTAGCCGCGGTCGCCAAGACCTTGAACGAACCGATCGTCACCACTCCTCTTTCAAATGATCCCCTCGCCCCGGCCCAGGTTGCCGGTAGCGAAGAACCTGCGCTTCCCGCTCCTGTCGAGGAAGACAAGCCGGTCGCCGTCACTCGCGGCGCCAGCCTCAGCGAAACCGTTGCCAAGCTGCGCCGCAGCGACGCCGGTAGCCGTGAGCTCGAATGCCTCGCCGCCGGCGTTTATTTCGAAAGCAAGAGCGAGCCGCTCGCCGGGCAGCTCGCCGTCGGTCAGGTCATCGCCAATCGTTCGGAAAGCCGGGGTCGCTTTCCGTCCAGCTATTGCGGCGTGCTGACCCAGCGCGGTCAATTCAGCTTTGTTCGCGGCGGCAAGTGGCCGGCCGTCAACAAGAACAGCCTGCAGTGGAAGAATGCCGTGGCCGTGGCACGCATCGTCGATGCCGATCTTCACGACAGCAGCGTCGGCAAGGCGATGTTCTTTCATGCCCGCCGGGTCAGCCCGGGCTGGCGCCTGACCCGCGTCGCTGCGGTCGGCAATCACGTCTTCTATCGCTAAGTCCCTGCCCAGCGGCGATTGATCGCACAGGCGCTAGTTTCCGTTCCCGTCCTGTTCTAAGTACCCGGGCGTGTCCACCGCGCCCGAAACCCTTGCCCCCGCAGCTTGCTTCCAGGACCTCGCGCCGATCGCGATCGAGGTCGCGCGCGGGGTGACCCGGCTGTTCTGCCGGCAAGATCTGTTCGCGATCTGCGAAGTCCCGCTTCCCAATGGGCGGCGGGCGGATCTGATGGGGATCGACCCCAAGGGCAAGCTGACCATTGTCGAGATCAAGGTCAGCAAGGCCGACCTCGTTGGCGATGCCAAGTGGACCGATTATCTCGATTATTGCGACCAGTTCTTCTGGGCGGTGCCGCCGACGCTGGCGGGCCTGCTCGATGAAGAGCGGTTTCTGCCCGACACCGCCGGGGTGATCGTCGCCGACCGCTATGACGCGGCCGTGGTCCGCGAGGCGCCCGCACGGCCGCTCGCGCCGGCCCGGCGCAAGGCCGAAATCCTGCGCTTCGCGCGCCGTGCCGCCCGCCGCCTCAGCGCGCAGATCGACCCGACATTGGGTTTTGGCAGCTAGAGCTTGGGTCCGGCGATCGTAAGCGGCTTCTTGGCTGCCTTGGCCGCATCCATCAGCCGCAGCATTTCGGGCCCGCGACTATCCATCTTGGCATAGTCGCGCGCGCTGCGACCGGTCGCGTTGTCGGTCTTGTTCGAATTGGCCCCGCGCTCGGCGAGCAGCCGGACCAGCGGCAAATTGCGCTGCTGCACCGCGATAATCAGCGCGGTTTCGCCACGACGGTTGGTACGGTCGACCTCCGCCCCGCGTGCCAGGAGCAGGTCGGCCCCTTCCGCAAACCCGATGCGCGACGCGAGGATCAGCGGCGTGTCGCCGGCGCGATTGGCGATATTGGCGTCGGCCCCCTTGCCGAGCAGGAAGCGCAGCCAGGTGAGGTCACGCTGACCGACGACCAGGTGAAGCCCCGCATCGCCGCGATCATCGCGATAATTGACGACATTGGATCCAGGCTGCTCGATCAGTTCGGTGACCTTGCCGCCGTCGCGCTCCCGCACTGCCTGGAGGAAGCTATAGCCGGGGCTGGTCGACACCTGCGCGGCAGCCGGCACCGCCAGGCTCATCAACAGCAGGGCTCCAACCCCCAGACGCCGCTTGCTCATCGAATGTCCTACCCGTCGATCCACGTTAAACTCTTGATTGCGCGGGCCTAGCAGACCAAGTCTGGGCCGCCAATGAACAAGCCGATGCCCGACAAATCCCGCTGGTGGGATCAGCCGCTCGCCGCGCTCGACGCCGCGCAATGGGAAGCGTTGTGTGATGGCTGCGGCCGGTGCTGCCTCCACAAGCTAGAGGATGCCGACACCGGCGAGCTTTATCCGACCAACGTCGCCTGCAAGCTGCTCGACCGCAAGCACGGCCGCTGCACCGATTATCCCAACCGCAAGAAATGGGTCGCCGATTGCGTCCAATTGTCGAAGGATAAGCTCGAAGAGCTCGAATGGCTGCCCGGCACCTGCGCCTACCGGCTGCGGGCGTTCGGCGAACCGCTTCACGACTGGCATTATCTCGAAAGCGGCAGCCGCGAGAGCGTGCACGAGGCGGGCATGTCGACCCGCGGGTGGACTGTCAGCGAAGTCGATGCGGGCGAGCTCGAGTATCACCTCGTCGATCGTGATCTCTGACGACCCGCGCCTGCCGTTGCCGGTGCGGATCAGCCGGCTGAAGCGCTCACGGCGGTTGCGGCTGCGGGTCGATCATGACGCCAGGCTGCTCAAGCTCACCATGCCCTGGCGCCACTCGGCCCGCGCGGCGCTCGACTGGGTGGTGGGGCAACGGCCGTGGATCGAGCGCCAGCTCGCCGCCGCGCCCGACGCCGTGCCGCTTCACGACGGTGCCACCATTCCTGTCGAAGGTGTGCCGCTCGCGATCGTCCATCAGCCGGATGCGCGGCGCGGCGTGCGGGTCGAGGGCCAGGAGCTGATCATCGGCGGTCCCGCCGAAAGCGTGCCGGCCGCGATCGAACGCTGGCTGCGTGCCCTCGCCCGCGAACGGTTGAGTGCCGAGACCGCTCGAGTCGCCGCGGCGGCGGGCGTCACGGTCCGCTCGGTCAGCGTCGGCGATGCGGCGAGCCGATGGGGTAGCTGTTCTTCGTCAGGGGCGATCCGCTTCAGTTGGCGATTGATCCTCGCGCCGCCGCACGTCCTCCGCTTCGTCGTCGCGCACGAAGTCGCGCACCGCCTCCACATGGATCATTCGCCCGCCTTCAAGGCCGCCGAGGAGCGATTGTTCGGCGGACCGGTCGGCCCCGCCCGCTCAGAATTGCGTCGGCTCAGCCCGTCGCTGCGTGCCGTCGGTCGGCGCTAGCACCGGTCGCTCGCGCGGGGCCGGCGGCGGGGTCGGCGCGGGCGCGGGGGTCGGGGCGCGGCGGTCCACCGGGGGCTGGCCGAAGATGCGATCGACCTCGGTCGGCTCGGGCGCCGGACCCGGCTGAGTTACCGGTTGTGGGGTGATCGGTTCGGGCCCGAGCGGGTCAGCGGTCGGCGTTTCGATCGGATTGCCATTCTCGTCGATCAGCGGATCCAGCGCAAACTGGTCGTTGCCGAGGAAGCTTTCTTCGCCCGGCTCGAGCTGCCAGTCGGGCATCGGCACTTCGGTCTGGAACTGCTCCACCGGGCGATTGGCGACCGCCTTGACCATGAAATCACGGAATGCGCCTGCGGGGGCAGTGCCGCCCTGGAGGCCGGAAATCGCCTTGGCATCGTCGCGGCCCATCCACACGCCGGTGGTGATCCCGCTCGAAAAGCCGATGAACCAGCCGTCGCGGTTGGATTGGGTGGTGCCGGTCTTGCCCGCGACCGGGCGGCCGATCTGCGCCGCGCGGCCGGTGCCGCTCATCACCGCGGTCTGGAGAAGGTCGGTCATTCCCGCCGCGACCCACGGTGCGACGAGGACGCGGTCTTCGGTCGCGCTGTGCCGGTAGAGCAACCGGCCATCGGCGCTGGTCACACGGGTGATCGCATAGGGGCTGACCGAAATGCCGCGATTGGACACGGCCGCATAAGCGCGGGTCATGTCGATCAGCCGGACGTCGGCGGTGCCCAGCACCATCGATGGATAGGTCGAGATGGGCGAGGTGATTCCGAACCGCCGCGCCATGTCGGCGATGGTCCCGAAGCCGAGCTCCGCGCCGATCTTGGCGCTGACCGTGTTGATCGAGCGCGCAAAAGCTTCGCGCAGGCTTACCGGCCCGAGAAAGCTGCGGGTCGAATTGCGCGGACGCCAGCCTTCGACGTCGACCGGTTCGTCGACGACCGTGGTGGTCGGCTTCATCCCGCTTTCGAGCGCGGCGAGATAAACGAACAGCTTGAACGCCGATCCCGGCTGGCGCTGGGCCTGGGTCGCGCGATTGTAGATGCTCGACACATAATCGCGTCCGCCGATCATCGCCCGCACCGCCCCGTCGCGGTCGAGCGCGACCAAGGCGCCCTGGGCGCCGTTCGGCGTGTTGGCATTGATCGCGCGGTCGCCCGCCGCCTGCATGTTGGTGTCGAGCGTGGTCCACACCTCGATCGGCTCGCTGGTCTCGTCGATCAGCGTGTCGAGCTGCGGCAGCGCCCAGTCGGTGAAATAGCGAACGCTGTTCTGCTTGGTGCTGGGCTGCACCACGATCTGCGCCGGGTCGACGGAGGCAGCGGCGTCCGCCGTGACGAAGCCGTTGTCGACCATCGATTGCAGCACCACCCCTGCGCGGCCGCGCGCCGCTTCGACGTCGGCGGTTGGGGAATAATTGCTCGGCGCCTTGACCAGCCCGGCGATGACGGTCGCTTCGCCAAGGCTGAGACGCGATGCGCTATGCCCGAAAAAGGTGCGGCTGGCGGCATCGATGCCGTAGGCGCCGCCACCGAAATAGACGCGGTTGAGATAAAGCTCGAGGATCTGATTCTTGCTGAACTTGGCCTCGATCGCCATCGCCAGCACCGCTTCGCGCAGCTTGCGGGCAAAGGTCCGGGTGTTCGACAGGAAAATATTGCGCGCCAGCTGCTGGGTGATGGTCGAGCCGCCCTGGCTCCACCGCCCGGTCTGCGCCCGGACCTTGAGCGAGCGGGCCATGCCGATCGGGTCGACCCCCGGATGGTGACGGAAGCGCTTGTCCTCCACCGCGATCATCGCCGCGCGCATGGTGCCGGGAATACGCTCGTAGGGGATCCATTGGCCAAGGTTGGGGCCGAGCTGGACCAGCAGCTTGCCGTCGGCCGATCGCACCCGGATGTTCTGGCCGAGGTCGCTGCGGTTCGACAGGCTCTGGTAGGACGGCAGCTGGGTGTAGGCGACCGCCACCGCGACGCCGAGCGCGATCATGCCGAGCAAGGCCGCGACCAGCCCCCATTTGAACAAACGCAGCAGCCAGCCACCGATGCCGAGGCCGGGCTCGGCGGCAGCCGGTGCGGAACGAGGACGGACGGGCTGCCTGGCCATGTGGGCAAAGGGTTAGGGTCTAAGTCGTTGGGCGGCAAGAGTCCGGGTGCGATGTCGCTTGCCGCCCGGTGCGCTTATTCCTTGGGCTTGAAGTCAAGGCTGGCCGAATTGATGCAATAGCGCAGGCCCTCGGGTCCCGGGCCATCGGGGAAGACGTGGCCAAGATGCCCGGCGCATTTGGCGCATCGCACTTCGACCCGCTGCATGCCGAGGCTGTTATCCTCGATATTGGTCACGGCGTCGGACTCGACCGGCGCGGTGAAGCTCGGCCAGCCGCTGCCGCTGTCATATTTGGTGTCGCTCTCAAACAAGGACGCACCGCACCCGCCGCAGACATATTCGCCTGCGGCCTTGTTGCCGAGAAGCTCGCCGGTCCACGCCCGTTCGGTGCCGTGGCGGCGCAGGATGTTGAAGCGCTCGGGGCCGAGCTTGTCGAGCCATTCCTGCTCGGTCTGCGGCATGTCCTTGGTGGGGGGCTGATCGCTCATGAAGGCATTCTCCTTTGCCCTCGAATGTGGGGATTGGCCGCCCCCGGGCAATGGTTAGCGGCGGTTTTACCAAGTTTACACCAATTCGGACGTATCCCGGCGGAATGCGCTGGACCGCGTTCCTTCTTGCGACTTGCCTGTTCGCCTCGGCCCCCGCCGTGGCGGAGCCGACGCCCTGTCGCCTGTGCGGTGGCGGAAGCGACGGTTTTACCACGCCGGCGACGAACGACGCGCTGCCGATGGCGCTGGAGGTGCAGACCAGTCTCGACTTCGACCGGGTGATCCTCACCGGTCCGGCCGGCGGCACCGCCAGGCTGACTCCAGACGGAGCGCGGCAGACCAGCGGCGCGCTGGCAGCGCTGACCGGGCGCGCGATGATCGGGGAGATCGTCATCCGCGGCGAGCCCGGGCGGCAAATCCGGGTCGATCTTCCGCAACGCATCGACCTGTACGGCTTTTCCGGTGGCTCGCTGGCGCTGACCCGCATCAGCAGCGACCTTCCCCTCCTGCCCCGGCTCGACCCCGACGGTCGCCTGCGCGTCCGGTTCGGCGGCGAGCTGTTCATCAGCGGCGATGCCGAAGGCGATTATCGCGGCGACGTTCCTATCACGGTGGATTATCTATGAAGCGGATTGCGGTCGTCGTCGGCGCCGGGGTGCTGACGCTGCTTTCCTCTCCCGCTGCGGCGCAGACCAGCACGACGGGACCCAAGGCGACCGCGACGGTCAAAGTCCAGAAGCCGCTTCAGTTGACCGCGCTGCGCGATCTCCAGTTCGGAACGGTCCTGGTCGGCGCGTTCACGGGCACGCAGACCGTCACCATCGCTTCAACGGGACGGACCTGTGGCAGCGGATCGGGGCTGACCTGTTCGGGCACCTTCACCACCGCGCAATTCCGGTTGGTGGGATCGAACAACAGCGTTGCGCTGATCACCTCGCCGACCCCCACGGTCAGTCTCAGCAACGGGGCCGGCGCAACCCTAGCGCTGACGCTCAGCTTCCCGTCGAGTGTGACTATCGACAACAGCGGCAATCCGGGAAAGCTGTTCGAGGTAGGCGGCAGCCTCCCCTTCACCTCGACCATGGCCGACGGCATCTACACCGGCACCATCGATATCCAGGTCGCCTACCAGTAAGCCTCAGCTCTGGGTGGTGTTTCCGCCGTCCGGATGGAGCACCTGGCCGGTCATGTAGCTGGCGTCCTCGCAGGCCAGGAACAGGAAGCTCGGAGCGACCTCGTTGGGCTGACCCGGGCGGCCCATCGGCGTATCCTTGCCGAATTCCGGCATCTTCTCGGGCGGCTGGCCGCCGAAGGGGTTGAGCGGGGTCCAGATCGGACCCGGTGCGACGCCGTTCACGCGGATGCCCTGTTCGACCAGATTCTTGGCGAGGCTGCGGGTGAAGGCGGTGATCGCGCCCTTGGTGGCCGAATAATCGAGCAGGATCGGCGCGCCCTTGTACATCGTTTCCGACGTGCAATTCACGATCGCCGCACCTTTCTTCAGATGCGGCATCGAGGCCTGGACCATGAAGAACATCGAAAAGATGTTGCTCTGGAAGGTCCGCCGCATCTGTTCTTCGGTGATGTCCTCGATCTTTTCGTCGGGATGCTGCTCGCCCGCATTGTTGATCAGGATGTCGAGCTGGCCGAAGGTGTCGACCACCTGCTGGACGGCCTTGAAGCAATGATCGCGGTCGCCGAGGTCGCCGGGAATGCAGATGGCGCGGCGGCCTTCGGCTTCGACGAACTTTATCGTGTCGGCGGCATCCTCATGCTCGTTGAGATAGAGGATCGCGACGTCTGCGCCTTCGCGGGCGAACAGTACCGCAACCGCGCGGCCGATGCCGCTGTCACCGCCGGTGACAATCGCCACCTTGCCCTTGAGCCGGCCCGAGCCCGCGTAACGCGGCTGCCATTCGGGCTTCGGGTCGAGCTCATGCTCGTTGCCGGGCAGCTTCGGCTCTTCGTGCGTGGGGGGATCGAGCACCTCGGCCATCGGCTCAACCCTGCTTGACGGCGAGACCGCGCGGGGTGGGCTTGCGCTCGACCGCGGCAGGGCTCTTGGCCGAGCGGCACTTGGCGACGATGGTCGGGAAATCGAAATCGGTGCTACCGGCAAGAACGTCGCCGCTCGCCGCTTCGCAGGCGGCAGCGCTTTCGTAGCGCGCGGGCGCAATCGCGACCTGCTGGCAGGCAGCGCCGCCGTCGGCGCAGCCCAGAATGGCAATGACGTAGGAAACCGGACCCATGTGCTTAACCCCGCAAGGTGACTTACCCTAAAAACGGGGAAATAAGGCCGTTGTTCCAATCGTTTCGGCGGGGGGTTTGCGCCGTCCGGGGTGGCCACCTACCTAGGCTGGCAATGCCCCCCGCCGAAACCGTTGCCCCGACCCGCGAACGCAGCGGTCTGAAAGTCCTGCTGCGCTTCCTGCCCTTCCTGTGGCCCGAAGGCCGCCCGGGGCTGAAGCTGCGCGTGGTGACGGCGTTCGTGATGGTGGTTGCCTCCATCACGCTGACCACCATCGTCCTGCCCAAGGCGTTCGGCGGCGCGGTCGACCGGATGACCACCGGCGCGCCCGATGCGGCGTCGGTGGCGCTGGCGCTGGTCGCCGCCTTTGCACTCGCCCGGTTCGGCGGGGTACTGCTCGACAATTTGCGCAACGGCATTTTCGAAACGGTCGGGCAGGAAGCGACCCGGCAGCTATCCGAGCAGACCTTCTCGCACCTTCACGGGCTGAGCCTGCGCTTCCATCTCGAGCGGCGGACCGGCGCGGTGACCAAGATCATCGAGCGGGGCAGCAAGAGCATCGACACCATGCTCTATTTCCTGCTGTTCAATCTGGCGCCGACCATCCTTCAGCTTGGCATCGTCGCGGTGCTGTTCTGGGTTCAGTTCGGACCCGGGCTGGTCGCCGCGACGGCGGTGGCGGTGATCGCCTATATTGCCTTCACCAAGGCGGTGACCGACTGGCGCGTGCGGCTGCGCGAAGAATGGACCAGCCACGACACGGCGACCACCGCGCGGGCGGTCGACAGCCTGCTCAACTTCGAGACGGTCAAATATTTCAACGCCGAAGCGCGCGAGCGGCGGCTCTACGGCCAGGCGGTCGAGAACCTCGCCCGCTCGACGGTTAAGATCGAGACCAGCCTCGCGGCGATGAACATCGGGCAGAGCCTGATCACCAACCTGCTGATGGGCGGGGCGATGGCCTACACCGTGTGGGGCTGGAGCCGCGGGCAGTTCACCACCGGTGACCTGGTGGTGGTGAACGCCCTGCTGACCCAGCTATTCCGGCCGCTCGACATGCTCGGCACAGTGTATCGGACGATCCGCCAAGGCCTGACAGATATGGACGAGATGTTCCGGCTGCTCGACACGCCCGAGGAGGTCAGCGACGCACCGGGCGCCCCGCCGCTTCACGTGGAACGCGGGCATGTGCGGTTCGAGAACGTCCGCTTCGGCTATGAGGACGGGCGCGAAATCCTGAAGGGGGTGACGCTCGACGTACCGGCCGGGCAGACGGTGGCGGTGGTGGGGCCGAGCGGGGCGGGCAAGTCGACCCTCGCCCGGCTGCTGTTCCGCTTCTACGATCCGCAAGCCGGGCGGATCACGATCGACGGGCAGGACATCGCGCAGGTCCGCCAGGCCTCGCTGCGCGCCGCGATCGGGATCGTCCCGCAGGACACGGTGCTGTTCAACGACACGCTCGGCTACAACATCGCCTATGGCCGCGACGATGCGAGTGCCGAGGCCGTGGCGCAGGCCGCGACGGGAGCCTCGCTCGACGCCTTCGTCCGCGCGCTGCCGGATGGATTCGAAAGCCGGGTCGGCGAGCGGGGCCTGAAGCTGTCGGGCGGCGAGAAGCAGCGGGTCGCCATCGCCCGCACCCTGGTCAAGAACCCACCGATCCTGATCCTCGACGAGGCGACCAGCGCGCTCGACAGCCGGACCGAGGAAGCGATCCTCGATACCCTCAGCGCAGTGTCGACCGGGCGCACCACCATCACCATCGCGCATCGGCTGTCGACCGTGGTCGATGCCGACCGGATCGTGGTGCTCGACGGCGGGCAGGTCGCCGAAGAAGGCAGCCACGCCGACCTGCTGCGACGCGGTGGCCTTTACGCCGACATGTGGGCGCGCCAGCAGGCCGAAAGCGAGCAGGCGGCCGAAGCCGCGGAATAAACGTTCGCCCGGGACGCCGATGCGCATGACGCATCCGCAGCCTGCAAGCCTATCTATTTATGGACGTAAGCGAACCGGACGGAGGCGCCCTTCTTGGTCACGCGCACTGGCTGCATCAGATAGATGGCTTCCTTGCGCGCGCCCCGGACGAGATCGTCGCTATAGGCTTCACGACCTGCGCGAGAGAGCAGGGTCACGAAATAGTCGCCGGGCGCGACATTGCCGAACCGGAAGCCGACCAAATTGCCATAGCCGCGCCAATCGTAGCAGCGCGTCTCCCGACTTCCCGGTTCCTGCCCCTCCGCCATGCGCGCAGTCACCACTTCGGCTGGCACCTTGAGCGCCGACGACTCCAGCGAACCGAATCGTGCGAGAATTGCCTGCTCCGTCTCCGGCGTGCGGGGAACCAGTTTCGCCGCATTACACCCGACCGGATCGCCGCCGATCGTGATGTCGACCCGACCTTGCACCGTTCCGGCCGTCGCGGCGGTTGCGCCAAGCCCGATCAAGACGCCAAAAAGAATGGATCGCATGGTGTCACTCCAGTTCTCGGCACTGGGTCAACCTATGCCCCGATCCTGACCGAGGCATGAATGAAGCTCTCGGCGAAGACACCGTAAGGGCGCAGCGGCCGGAATAAAATGAGGTCTCGCCATTCCGGCGCGATCAGTTCGCCGCCGTGCTCCACCCCAGCCGGGGAATTGCAATGCTGCGCTTGCCGCTGAGGTCGGTGCGGGTGACGATCAGGTCGCGGCTTTCGATATAGCTCAAGAGACGGCGGGCGCGGCCGAGGCTGGCGGTGCCGTAGCTTTGCGCGATCGCTTCGTCCGACGGGGTCGGCTGGCGATCGCGGGCGGCGCGGGCGAGCAGCAGGAAGGGGCCAAGCATGTCTTCGGGCAGGCCCTGCGCCGCGTCCAGCGCGGGCTGCCAGTCGGGATCCTCGGTGAAGATGCCGGCGCGGGCCATGGCGAGGCGGCGGGAGAATGCGGGAAGGTCAAGCGGGGACGGCGCCACGCCCGCCATCCGCAAGCGCACGGTGAAATCCTGGAACAGCACCGCGGCGGAGCGCCCGCTGCTATCGCTGTCGCCGACCATCGCTTCGAGCACCGTGGCAACGGCATTCACCTGTTCTTCGTCCGATTTTTCCGGAAGCGAAGGCGCCGGTGCGGCCTTCTTGGCGGCGAGCTGTTCGAGCAAGGTCTCGGACGGCGGGGCGGCGGGGGCCTTCTTCGGCGCGGGCGCGGGCTCGAAGTCGAAACCGGGCTGAAACAGCAATTGCTGCAGATTCTCGCCCGGTGTGGCGACCGGCAGAGGCACGAGCTTCGGGCTCATCGACCGGGCGCGGGTCTCGACCTCGCCGATCGCCACCGACAGCGGGCGGCGCGAGATGGCGGGCCCGAGCGCGAGGAAGGTCCCGCGCGGCAGATCGCGGATCGCTTCGGCCTGGCGCCGTTCCATGCCGAGGAGGTCGGCGGCGCGGGCCATGTCGATGTCGAGAAAGGTCCGGCCCATCAGGAAATTGGACGCCTCGGCGGCGACGTTCTTGGCGAGCTTGGCGAGGCGCTGAGTGGCGATGATGCCGGCGAGGCCACGCTTGCGGCCGCGGCACATGAGGTTGGTCATCGCGCTGAGCGAGGCGCGGCGAACGTCTTCCGCAACCTCGCCGCCGCCGGTCGGCGCGAATAACTGCGCTTCGTCGACTACCACCAGTGCGGGATACCAATGATCGCGCGGGGCATCGAACAGGGCGGCGAGAAAGGCCGCGGCGCAGCGCATCTGGCTTTCGGCTTCCAGCCCTTCGAGGCTGAGCACGACCGAGGCGCGATGCTCGCGGATGCGGGCGGCGGCGCGGGCGATCTCCTTTTCGTCATGCTCCGAGGCCTCGATCGCGAGGTGGCCATAGGGGCCGGCGAGGGTGACGAAATCGCCTTCGGGATCGATGATGATCTGCTGTACCTGCCCCGCGCTCTTTTCGAGCAGGCGGCGCAGCAGGTGCGACTTGCCGCTCCCCGAATTGCCCTGGACGAGCAGGCGGGTGGCAAGCAGTTCTTCCAGATCGATGGTGATGGGCTTGCCTTGCGGCGACAGGCCCATGTCGACGGCGACGGTCATGTGGTGGCGGTGCGAGCCTCCGTGGAGGCGGCGGCGGCGGCGCCGACCGGGCGCATGACGGCGAGCGAATAGAGGTAAGCGACGACCACCACCGCGCAGATGGCGCTTGCCGTCCACGGCATCGGGCAGAGCCCGTAAGCGAGGTAGCAGCCGATGCCGCGGGCGACCGCGTGGATCGTTCCGCTGGGATCGTCGGCGGCCCAGCCGAAGGGGATCCACACCACGCCCGCCAGGACCGCCATGCCGAGCAGGATCAGCAACGGTTGCCCGCCCTTCGCGCCGATCACTGCCAGCGGAATGGTCAGCGCGACCATGACGATGCCGAGCAGGAACAGCTTGAGCAACGGATTGTCGCTCCTGCCGAACAGATTGCGACCGCGCGTCCGGTCGATGACGAACGCTAGCGGCATGATCACGGCCATGATGTAGAGCGAGGCGTTGGCGACCGTCCGCTCAGGCACGAACGCCGCGGCAATTCCCAGCGCAGCCCAGGTCAGCATGCCGGCGATCGGCATCGCGTTGGTGCTGGTGGCGCGGAAGTCTGCCTGAAGCTCGGCCAGGCTGCGGTCGGTCATGCTCATCATGTGCTCCCCTTGCCCGTCGTTTGACGATGCCCTCTCCGCATTACAAGGTTGCGCACGCTCGGACCGGCCGCCAAGGCCCTTTTCTGTGACCGACCCGCATCAGCTTTTGAAACAAGTCTTTGGATTCGACCACTTCCGCGGGGTGCAGGAAGAGGTGATCGGGCGCGTGCTGGCGGGGCGGCATACGCTCGCGATCATGCCGACGGGGGCGGGCAAATCGCTCTGCTATCAGCTGCCGGCGCTGGCGCTGGAGGGCACGGCGCTGGTGATCTCGCCGCTGATCGCGCTGATGCACGACCAGATCCGCTCGGCCGAAGCGCTTGGCATCCGCGCCGCGTCGCTGACCAGTGCCGACGATCGCGAAGCGGTGGTGCGGCGGCTGCGCGAGGGAGAGCTCGATCTGCTGTATGTCGCGCCCGAACGGGCCACAGGCGAGGGATTCCGGCGGCTGATCGACCGCGTGCCGCTGTCGCTGATCGCGATCGACGAAGCGCATTGCGTCAGCGAATGGGGGCATGATTTCCGCCCCGACTACCGGCTGCTGCGCGGGCTGCTCGACGATCATCCCGAACTGCCACGCCTCGCGCTGACGGCGACCGCCGATCCGCGCACCCGGGCCGACGTACTAATTCAGCTCGGCATTCCCGAGGACGGGCTGATCGTCTCGGGCTTCGACCGCCCCAATATCCGCTATCACATCCGCGACCGGGACAGCGGCGGGCGGCAGATCGTCGCGCTGCTGGCCGAGCGGCCCGGCCCCGCCATCGTCTATGCGACCAGCCGGCGCGAGACCGAGAGCCTTGCCGCGCAGATCGCGGCGAGCGGGCGGCCCGCGCTGCCGTATCACGCCGGGCTCGATCCCGCCGTGCGCGCGGCGAACCAAGCAGCGTTCGTGGCGTCGGAAGAGATGGTGATGGCGGCAACCATCGCGTTCGGGATGGGGATCGACAAACCCGATGTGCGCACCGTGATCCATGCCGGCAGCCCGAAGTCGATCGAGGCTTATTATCAGGAGACCGGCCGCGCCGGGCGTGACGGGGAGCCGGCCGAAGCGCATTTGCTTTGGGCGGCCAAGGATTTCGCCCTCGCCCGGCAGCGGATCGAGGAAGTGCCCGCCGAGCGGCAGGGCGAGGAGCGCAATCGCCTTGCCAGCCTTGCCGCCTTTATCGAATCCACCGCTTGCCGCCGCGCGATCCTGCTGCGGCATTTCGGGGAGGAGCCGCCCGAGCACTGCGGCAATTGCGACAATTGCCTCAACCCGCCCATGACGGTCGAGGTGACCGAAGTCGCCCGCAAATTGCTGTCTGCCGCCTTCCGCACCGAAATGCGCTTCGGGGTCGGCCATCTGGCCGACGTGCTGGCGGGCAAGGAGACCGACAAGGTCTTTTCGAACAATCACCACCGGTTGAGCGTGTTCGGCATCTGCAGCGCGGACGAACTGGCGCTGGTCCAGCCGGTCTCTCGCGCCCTGATCGCCCGCGACGCGCTTCGGGCCGATGCGTATGGCGGCCTCAGCTTCGGGCCCGGCGCGCGCGGGATTCTGAAGGGCGGCGAGGAAGTGCGGATCGCGCTGCCGCCGCCCAAGAAGCCGCGACGCCGGCGGGGCGAGGTCGCGGAGGGACCGGCCGATCCGTTGTTCGACGCGTTGCGCGAGGAACGGCGGCGGCTGGCCAAGGAAGGCGCGGTGCCGCCTTATGTCATCTTTCACGATTCGACGTTGCGGGAGATTGCGGCAGCACGGCCGGGCACGCTGGACGAGCTTGGCCGGGTGCAGGGCGTCGGCGCGGCCAAGCTCGAGCGTTACGGTCAAGCGATGCTGGGCGTGGTGCGCAGTCACGGCTAAGATGGCCCCGCAACCGAGAGGAACCGCAGGATGACCGAGTTCAAATCGCTGGACGATCACACTCTGGTTTCGGGCCAGATCAGCGTTGCCGACCTTGCGGAAGCGCGGCGGCATGGCGTCACCATGATCGTCAACAATCGCCCCGACGGCGAGGACGACGGCCAGCCGACCAGCGCCGAGATCGAGGCGGCGGCCGACGCGGTGGGAATCGATTATCGCCACATCCCGATCGCCCGCGGCATGGGCCCGGCGCAGATAGAGGAGATGGTCTCGGCCCGAAGCGAGCTCGGCGATGGCAAGATGCTGGCCTATTGCCGCTCGGGCATGCGCTCGACCCTCGCCTGGGCGGTCGCCTGCCGTGAAGCCGGCGTGCCGCGCGAGGAGCTGGAGGAAAAGGCCCACGGCGCGGGCTTCAGCCTGGCGGCAGTAGATCACCTTCTCTGAGGATCGGGATCGCGTCGGCGCGATCCTCGTCGAGCGCCATCAACCGAACGGGCATCAACGCGCCGACGCCGAGATAGCTGTGCACCTCGGCATCGAACAGGATGCTGTCGATCCCATGGCTTTCGAGCAGCATCCGCGCGAGGTCGGCTTCGACCCGCGTCGGAAAGCGCGCAAGTTCGACCAGGCTCAGGCGGTGCCGCCCACGGTCAGGCCTTCGATCAGCAAGGTTGGCTGACCGACGCCGGCCGGCACGCTCTGCCCGCCCTTGCCGCAGATGCCGACGCCTTCATCGAGCTCAAGGTCATTGCCGATGCCCTTGACCCGGGTCAGCACGGTCGGTCCGTCGCCGATCAGGGTCGCGCCCTTCAGCGGCTCGGCGAGCTTGCCACCGCGAATGCGATAGGCCTCGGTGCAGGAGAAAACGAACTTGCCGCTGGTGATGTCGACCTGGCCGCCACCGAAGCTTTTCGCGTAGATCCCGTCCTTGACCCGGCCGAGCAGTTCGCCCGGATCGTCCTGTCCGCCGAGCATGAAGGTGTTGGTCATCCGCGCGGCATCGGCGCATGGGCGAAGCTTTCGCGGCGGCCGTTGCCGGTCGGCTCGACCCCCATCAGCCGGGCGTTGAGGCGATCCTGAAGATAGCCGACGAGGATGCCGTCCTCGATCAGGGTGGTGCGGCCGGTGGGCGTGCCTTCGTCGTCGATCGACAGGCTGCCGCGGCGCTCATGCATCGCGCCGTCGTCGACCACGGTGACGCCGGGCGCGGCGACGCGGGTGCCGAGCCGGCCCGAGAAGGCGCTCTGCCCCTTGCGATTGAAGTCGCCTTCGAGCGTATGGCCGACCGCTTCGTGCAGCAGCACGCCGGGCCAGCCGGGGCCGCACACCACGGTCATTTCGCCCGCCGGGGCGTCCACCGCGTCGAGGTTCACCAGCGCCTGATTGAGCGCGATGTCGATCGCGCGGTTCCAGGTCGCTTCGTCGAACAGGCGGTTCATGTCGTAGCGACCGCCGAGGCCGTGAAAGCCCATTTCGCGGCGGCCATTCTGTTCGACCACGATCGAGACGTTGAGGCGCACCAGCGGGCGAACATCGGTGGCGACGAAACCGTCGGCGCGGACGATCTCGACCACCGACCAGGTCGCCTGCACCCCGACGCTGACTTGGCAGACGCGCGGGTCGCGGGCGCGGGCGGCGGCGTCGATCATCTGACACAAGGCGACCTTGTCAGCGAAGGGCAGCGCGCCGAGCGGATCTTCGCTGCCATATTGCGCGCGATTGGTGCGCGGCGGCGCGGCGGTCGGCTTGCCGCCCGGCGTCAGCAGCCGCAGCGTTTCGGCCGCGCGATCGATCGCGGCGGCGGAGAGCTCGTTGGCATGGGCGAAGGCGGTTGCCTCGCCGCTGACCCCGCGCAGGCCAAAGCCTTGCCCAACATGATAGTCGGCGGTCTTGAGCCGGCCGTCGTCGAACCCGAACGCTTCGCTGCGGCGATACTGGAGATAGAGTTCGCCATCGTCATGCGCCGACAGGTGCCGCGCGGCCAGGCGGCGGGCCTCGTCGGGGTCGAGCCCGGCATTGTACAGGAAGCGGCGCGGATCGGAGAGCTCGGTCATGCCCCATCATATAAGCGGGACAGAGCCGAGGACCAGTGGATCAGGCGGCGGCGTCGTTATCGGCCGGGCCGCCCTTCAGGACGAAGCGCCGGTCGCAATAGCCGCATTCGACGAAACCCTTTTCATCGATGCGGAGAAAGACGCGCGGGTGACCCAGCGCGGGGCTGACCTCACCGCTGCCGTCGCAATGAACGGCATTGGTGGTGACCAGAACGACTTCGGGAGGCGGCTGCATAACCCTTGCCGGTTAGCAACCACCTCCCGTCGCTTCAATAAGCTGTGGGGTGCTTATTGAAAGTCGGCGGTCAGCGTGACCGTGCCCGTGTACAGGCCAGGCATTTGATTGGTGGCGATGGTGATCGTCCCACCCACGCCGACATAGAACACACCGGTCGGGCCAATGATGCGCGACCCGGTCGCGCTGGCGAGGTCGAGCGAACCATTGGAGAAGGTCACACCGGCGGAATTGTCGGCGGTGTTTACCAGTACGTTCGGAAAGGCGGCGGTAAGATTTACGCTGCTCAGCGGAACGCCGTTACCGATGAAGCGACCGCGCTGGCCCTGATCGCTGACCGAGCCGGTAAGTCCCGCTCCGACCACGCGCAGGCCGGTGTTGGCATCAATGGTCACGTTGCCCGACGCACTCGGCGTAGCGATAATGGTGCCGAAGCTGAGATCGTCGACCCGCTGAATGGTCGCCGGCTGGATCAGAAGCGCACGCGCTTCGATCGAGTCAGAGCTGGTGACGGGGGCGGATTGGGCGAAAGCCGGCGTCGCGAAAGCGGCGGTGGCGGCGAGCGCCGCGAGAGCGAAGTGAAAGCGCATGTCCTTGGGTTCCCCACATTTGTTGAACCCATCCAAAATGGTGCGAAATCTCGTAACGACGCTTGAAGGGGCGTCCTCAAGCGCTCGTTAAGGCTGGAAATTAGCGATTGGTGCCTGTTCAGGGATATTGGACGGTGACGTCGAATTCGCCCGAATAGACCCCTTCGGCCTGGCCCGCGGCGACCACCAGGGTAGCGCCGACATTGAACGAAAAGGCTTCCATCCGGGCCAGCGAGCGCTTGTCCTGTCCTTCCAAGGTGAAGTCGCGCACGGTCATGGTCTCGGTACCGCCGGCGCGGCGGATGGTGATCGGCGACTTGGGAATGCGGATGATCACTACCGAGGTGCTGCGCGCCGCGCCGACGAAGTTCGCCGGCCGCGGATTTCCGCCAAGCGAGGTGACGAGACCGGTGGTCGTGAGGCGGCTGGTGACCGGATCGATGACGACGGTTCCGGCACCGGTGGTCGCGACCAGCCCGAAATCGAGGTTGGTCCGGGTGATCAAAGTCAGCGGGTGGAGGAAGGTGCCGCCGGCGATCGCGCGCGGGTTGGCTGAGCGCGGCGGTTGCTGTTGCGCCTCGGCCACCGCGGGAAAGGCGGCAAGCATCACGAGAAATAGAAAGGGACGCAGCGGCCGCATGCCGATCGCGTTAGGCTGGTTAACATCAAATCCACCCTACGAAGTAAGGTAAATCTTCAATTTACCACTTTGGCTTCCTCCGCCGGGGGCACCCCGCTAAGCGTCCTGACCCATGAGCAGCCCCGTTCCAGCGATCCGAATCACCGACCTCGGCAAGACCTATGCGGGCGGGAAGCGCGCGCTGGACGGAGTCTCGCTGGAGGTGCGGCAGGGCGAGTTCTTCGGTCTGCTGGGCCCCAATGGCGCGGGCAAGTCGACGCTGATCAACATTCTCGCCGGGCTGGTCGGCAAGAGCGAGGGCAAGGTCGACATCTGGGGCTTCGACATCGACCAGCATCCGCGCAATGCGAAGCTGTCGATCGGGATCGTCCCGCAGGAGATCTTGTTCGATCCCTTCTTCACCCCGCGTGAGGCACTGGAGATTCAGGCCGGGCTGTATGGCGTGCCGCCCAAGGAACGGCGCAGTGACGAACTGCTTGCCGCCATGGGCCTTTCCGACAAGGCGCATGCCTATAGCCGCACGCTGTCGGGCGGCATGAAGCGGCGGTTGCTGGTGGCCAAAGCGATGGTCCATTCGCCGCCGATCCTGGTCCTCGACGAGCCGACCGCAGGCGTCGACATCGAGCTTCGCCAGCAATTGTGGGCCTATGTGAAGCAATTGCACGCGTCGGGTGTGACGGTGATCCTCACCACCCATTATCTCGAGGAAGCCGAGCAGCTTTGCGATCGGATCGCGATCATCAATCACGGCAAGGTGGTCGCCAACGAACCGACCAAGACTCTTCTCAGCCGCGCTCAGGAGAAGAATGTGGTGGTGACGATCGACCGCGATCTCGATCAGGTGCCGGCCAATATCTGTTTCGACCGGGTGACGCTCGAGGGCAGCCGAAACCTCGCCATCACCTACCAGAAGGACAAGGTGAATGCGGGCGAGGTGCTGGCGGCGCTGCAGCGTGACGGGCTGAATATCGTCGATGTGGTGACCCGCGAGCCCGACCTCGAGGACGTGTTCCTGAGCCTGGTGCGCCGCCAGTGACGCAATCGTTCGATGTGCTGGTAATCGGCTCGGGTGCGGCCGGGCTGACCGCCGCGCTCAATCTCGCAGAGCATCGCCGTGTGGCGGTGATTGCCAAGGGCTCGCTCGGCGAAGGCGCGACCGGCTGGGCGCAGGGCGGGATCGCCGCGGTGCTCGAGGAAGGCGACAGCTTCGAGTCGCACGTCGAGGACACCATGATCGCCGGCGCTGGGCTGAACGACCGCAACGTCGTCGAGCATGTGGTCGGCGCTGCGCCCGCCGCGATCAAGCGCCTGATCGAGCTCGGCGTGCCATTCGCGGAAGAGGGCGGCGCGTTGCACCTGACGCGTGAGGGCGGGCACAGCCACCGGCGCATCGTCCACGTCGCCGACGCCACCGGCTGGGCGGTGCAGGAAGCACTGGAACGCGCCGCTTCCGCCAACCCCAATATCGTGCTGCTGCCCGACATGGTCGCGGTGGACCTCATCACCGGTCGCAACGAAGAACGCTTCTCGACCGACGGCGGGGTGCGCGGGCTCTACGCCTTCAATCGCAAGACTAAGAAGGTCGAGACGCTGACCGCGCGGGCGACGGTGCTGGCGACCGGCGGCGCGGGACGGGTCTATCTTTATTCCACCGCGCCGCGCGGGGCGACCGGGGACGGGATCGCCATGGCGTGGCGCGCGGGGTGCCGCGTGTCCAACATGGAGATGATGCAGTTCCACCCGACCTGCCTGTATCACCTCGAGACCAAGAACTTCCTGATCACCGAGGCGGTGCGCGGCGAAGGCGGAATCCTCAAGCATCCGCTGACCGGCCATCGCTTCATGCTCGATTATGACGATCGGGCCGAGTTGGCGCCGCGCGACGTGGTGGCGCGGGCGATCGACAATGAGATCAAGCGCGATGGCCTCGATTACGTCCACCTCGACATCTCGCACCGCGATCCCTCCTTCGTGCGCGAGCATTTCCCCAACATCTACGACAAGCTGATCGGCCTCGGCATCGATATGACCAGGGAGCCGATCCCGGTTGTGCCAGCGCAGCATTACACCTGCGGCGGGGTGGTAGTGGATCTGGCCGGTCGGACCGATGCGGCGGGGCTGTATGCGGCGGGCGAGGTGACCGAAAGCGGGCTTCACGGCGCCAACCGCCTGGCGTCCAACTCGCTACTCGAATGCCTGGTGTTCGGCGAAGCGGCGGCGCGCGACATCTTGGCGCGGTGGGACGAGCTGCCTCCGCTGGCCAAGGTCCGCGAATGGGACGAAAGCCGGGTCACCGACAGCGACGAGGAAGTGGTGATCGCCCAAACCTGGGGCGAGATCCGCCGGTTCATGTGGAACTACGTCGGCATCGTCCGCACCACCAAGCGGCTGGAACGGGCCAAGCGGCGGATCGACATGCTGCGCCAGGAAGTGACCGATTATTACGCTCACTTCCGGGTGACGCCCGACCTCATCGAGCTACGCAATCTGGTCGAGGTCGCGGACCTCATCATCCGCTCGGCGCTGTCGCGGCGCGAAAGCCGCGGGCTTCACTTCACCCGCGACTGGCAGCGCACCCTGGCCCAGGCCAAGGACACCGTGCTGATTCCCTGATCAGCGGCAGGGCAGGCTGGTGCACGGCGCCGAACGTTCCGCGCGCGAGCGATCCACTGCCATCGAATCGATCTGTTCCTGACGCCGCTCTTCCCACTGCTGTTTGGTGGCGCAGGTCCGGCGGCGGTTGACGCGGGTGCCCGTATCGACCTCCGAGCGGCAGATCTTCTTTTCCTTGGGGGCGGTGGCGACCTCGGGTGCAGACGAGGGGACCGGCTGGGCGGCGAGGGCGAAGGCGAGCAGGGAAAGAATCATCGCGAAGCTCCAACTGGCGATCTGAAACGAAACTCAGGTTAATTTCTGTCAGAAAGTGCCGCGCGCCGAAAGCGAAAAGATCGGTCCGATCAAGCGGTTACGATTTTCGGCAAAATCGATCGGCGCGAGATTGCGGCGGCCGGTGTAGACGATCCGGTCCCACCGGCTGCGGGCATTGGTGAGATTGGTCACATTGGCGCGGACCGTCAGTCCCAGCACGTCCTTGTTCTCGACGAACAGGCTGGTCCAGACCGGCCCTTCATACTGCCGCCCGACTTCGTTCAGGCGATAGGCGAGCGTCTGGTGCGCATAATTGATCCCGCCGCCCCAGGCCCAGTTGCTGCGCGGGACGTCGTGACGAAGGTCGAGTTCGGCCAACCGGTCGGTGCGCGAGGACCAGGAACGGCGCTCGCCCGTCAGCGGATCGCGGATCCGGCTCAGCAGCGTGTAGAGCCGGACATCGACCCGCGCCCCCTTCCACCCGATGGGATCGAGCTGAAACGTGCTGTTCCAGTCGATCCCGACGCCCTGCGCATGCGGGATGTTGCCGAGCGATTCGCCGGTAAGCCCGATGGGAATGATGTCGACCACATCTTCCTTCAGCGCCACCGCGATATTGAGCCGGGTCTTGCCCCACGCCGCAAGATCGCGCGCGAGCTCCATCTCCAGCCGCCATTGCTGTTCGGGCACGAGGTCGGGGTTGCCGGCATTGGCATTGCCGTTGTCGAGGAACACCCGGGCGAGAAAGTCGCCGAATTGAAGCTGCTCGACCCGGCGGATGAACTTGAGGTTGGCGCTGAACCGCGGGGTCACCTGCATCGCGAGGTTGAGCGATCCTTTGGGCCGGAGAAAGCTGCGCCGCTTCCCGCCCGCGCCTTCCTGCACCAAGGTCGAATGCTCGGCCCCGACCACGAGCTGCGCGGTCAGATTCGAGGCCAGCGGACGGGCCACGGTGAGCAGGCCTTCGTAGCGATCCTCGCTGACCTTTCCGCTCCCGTCCGGAAACGGCAGTTCGGCGAAATCGCCGGCGGCGTTGAGGGCAAACAGGCGGCTGGCTCGGTCGAGGTTGTTGTAAGCCGCTTCGCCCGAGACCTGCAGGTCGGTGCGTCCGATCTTCCAGCGATATTCGGCGCGCGCGATTCTCTCGGCCGACGAGCCGTCCTGCACGAACCGGTTGCCGGTGTCGGCGGATGAATCGTCGGTGCTGGTCAGGACTTCCTGGAAGAAAGGTTCGTCCGATGCCCGGGCCAATCCGATCAGCTTGAAGCGGCCGCCGGCAAGCGCGACCTCGACGTCGCCGCCGATCTCGTAATTCTCGCCCTTCTGCGCCTGGCGGGTGAGGCGAACGAGGTCGGCGCCGGTGACCCGGTCGCGGCGGCTGGTTTCGTTGTAATCGTAATCGAAATGGCGAAGCAGCAGATTGACGTTGCCGACCGACGAACCCGGTCCGTCGATCTTGAACTGGCCGGTGAGCTTGGGCTGCTCGAAATCGCTGGTGAAGACATCGTCGCGCGTTTCGAACAGGGTGCCGCCGCGGGTGATGGTGGTCGGCCCCCCGGCGCCGCCGCGGCTGGCGTCGTTGCGTAGCCCCAGCGTATATTCGACCGGCCCGCTTGTGCCGCTGACCGATACATCGCCGCGGGTCCACACCGGGTGAGCGTAATGGGCCCGGAACTCGGGACGATAGCTGAACTGGCCGCTCGGCCTGGTCGAGGCTTCGTAGACGACATTGGCGATCTGGCCGCTCAGCCCCGGCACGTCGAGTTCGGCGGCGTCGACGATCTCGATCCGCTGGACATTGTCGGCGGGGATCGCCTGCAACGTCGATACGGGATCAGCCGACTTGCCCGACTGGCGCTTCCCGTTGAGGAGCACGTTGCCGCTCGCCTGGCCGAGGCCGCGCGATCCGCCGTCTTCGCCTCGGATGCTGAAGCCGGGCACCTGCGACAGCATGTCGAAGGCCGAGCGCGGGGCGTAGCGCGCGAAGTCGGCCGGGGTGAACACCTTCTTGCCGCCGCGGGTCGGGGTCGAGACGGGCGGGGGCGCGTCGCCGGTGGCGGGCGCTTCCTGTGCCGCCGCAGGAGTAGCGGCCACCGCCAGCGCGGCGACGCAGCAGGACAGCAGGCAAGCGCCGCGAATGGCGCCGTGCCTGGAGAAAAGCGGCATGATCTTGTTCCCTGTCGGTGCGGCATCCCGCCACGCTTGGATTGGCGGGCTAAGGCAGAGCGATGCCGCCACGAAGCGCGATTAGGCGAGGAGGCGCCGCGGTTCGACAGACTGCCAAGACCGACCGGCGGACGGCGTCAGCGCAGCTTGGCGATCTTGACCTTCAGCACCTTGGCCTGCGCCTGCGTGCTTTCCTCGCTTCGGGTCAGCGCCTTGGCGATGGCCTTGAGGCCCATGCCCTTGCCGGCGAGCGTGTGGAGCTTGGCGTTTTCGTCGAGCGTCCACGGCTGCTTATGACGAACGAACTTTTCGGACATGGCCCCAGTCATCGGCCCCGAAGACGGCGCTGGCAAGCCCGGCAATGCGGGCGTTTCCTGCGACCGCGAACCTGCTAAAGCCGCCTGCTCATGCCTGACGCCCAGCCTCACCTCTATCTCGTCGACGGATCGAGCTACATCTTCCGCGCCTATCACCGGCTGCCGCCGCTGACCAACCGGCACGGCATGAATGTCGGCGCGGTCTATGGCTATACCGCAATGCTGTGGAAGCTCGCCGAGAGCCTGTCCAAGGCCGACGGCCCGACCCACATGGCGGTGATCCTCGACAAGGGGTCGAGCTCGTTCCGCAACGAGATGTACGACCAGTACAAGGCGCATCGGCCGCCCGCGCCCGAGGACTTGGTCCCGCAAATGCCGCTGATCCGCGTCGCGACGCGGGCGTTTTCCATCCCCTGCATCGAGCAGGCCGGGCTGGAAGCCGACGACATCATCGCCTGTTACACCGCCGCCGCGCGCGAGGCGGGGTGGAAGGTGACGATCGTCAGTTCCGACAAGGATCTGATGCAACTGATCGAGGACGACGGCTCGGTCGACATGCTCGACACGATGAACGACCGTCATATCGACCGTGCCTATGTCGTCGACAAGTTCGGCGTGCCGCCTCAACTGCTGGGCGATGTGCTGGCGCTGATGGGGGACAGCGTCGACAACGTGCCGGGTGTGCCGGGCATCGGTCCCAAGACTGCCAGCCAGCTGATCCAGGAGCATGGCAGCCTCGAAGCGGTGCTGGCTGCTGCCGACGGGATCAAGAAGCCCAAGCTGCGTCAGAACCTCCTCGAGCATGCCGACAATGCGCGGCTGAGCCGTGAGCTGGTGCGGCTGGTGTGCGAGATGAATCTGCCCGAGCCGCTGGAGGCGCTCGAGCTCAAGAACATTCCAGAAGAGCCGCTGCGCGAGTTTCTGGTCGACCAGGGGTTCAAGACCTTGCTCAACCGGATGGTCGGCCAAGGGTCGCGGCCATCGAACGGCGAACGGCCGGCGCCGGCGGCTCCGCTGCCGATGGGGCCGGGGGAAGCCGAAGCGATCAGCGTCGATCGGTCGGCCTATCTTACCATTTCCGACGCCGCCATACTGGAGGAGTGGCTCGCCGAAGCGCGAACGCAGGGCCGGGTCGCCATCGATCTGCAAGGCGACGGTGGGCACGGTTTGGCCGAGGGCCTGGCCGGGGTGAGCCTTGCGCTGGCACCGGGCCGCGCGGCCTATGTCCCGCTCGGGCATGGCGGCGGGGATCTGCTGAGCGAGGGGCCTGCGCAGCTCAAGTTGGCCGACGGCCTCAAGCTGCTGAAGCCGCTGCTGGAGGACGAGGCGGTCCTCAAGATTGCCCATAACCTCAAGGACCAGCAGCGCTTGCTTGCCGACCACGACATCGCGGTTGCCGCCGGCGAGGACGTGATGCTGGCGAGCTTCGCGCTCGACAGCGGGCGCTTCGGGCATGGTCTCGATGAGATGGTGAAGCGCCACTTCGAGCATGCCTGCTTGCCGCTGAAAGCGGTGTGCGGGACTGGGCAGAAGACCATCCGCTTCGGCGATGCGCCGATCGCGGCGGCGACCGAATATGCCGCCGAGAATGCCGACATGGTGTGGCGGCTGTGGCACCGGATCGAGCATCGGCTCGCGTCGGAAAAGGCGACGCGGGTCTACCGCATGGTCGATCTGCCGCTGGTCCCGGTGGTCGGGCAGATGGAGCGCGAGGGGATCAAGGTCGACCGCGCTTATCTCGCCGAACTGTCCGAAACCTTCGCGACCGAGACCGCGCGGCTGGAGGAGGTCATCTACGAGGTGGCAGGTGGCCCCTTCACCATCGGTTCGCCCCAGCAATTGGGCCAGGTGCTTTACGACCGGCTTGGCCTCAAAGGCGGGCGCAAGGGCAAGTCGGGGGCCTATTCGACCGACCAGGCGGAGCTCGAGCGGCTCGAGGCCGAGGGCGTCGAGGTCGCGCGCCGGGTGCTCGAATGGCGACAATTGACCAAGCTGCGCGTCACTTACACCGACGCGTTGCAGGCGCAGATCGATCCCAAGAGCGGGCGAGTGCACACCCGCTATGCGCTGGCGGCGGCGCAGACCGGGCGGTTGTCGTCAAACGACCCCAATCTGCAGAATATCCCGATACGGACCGAGATCGGCGCGCGCATCCGCAACGCCTTCATCGCCGAGGAGGGTCACAGCTTGCTCAGCGCCGATTACGGCCAGATCGAACTTCGCCTTGCCGCGCATTTCGCCGACGTGCCCGAGTTGAAGGAAGCCTTCGCGCGCGGCGACGACATCCACACCATCACCGCCAGCCAAGTGTTCGGAGACACGTCCAAGGAAAGCCGCAACAAGGCCAAGACGATCAACTTTGCGATTCTTTACGGCATCTCCGCCTTCGGCCTCGCCGGGCGGATGGGGATTGGCCGCGACGAAGCCAAGGACATGATCGACCGCTATTTCGAGCAATTCCCCGGCATCAAAAACTACATCTCGACCACGCTTCAGCAGGTCCGCGAATGCGGATTCAGCACGACCCTGTTCGGGCGCAAGACACATTTTCCCAACATCCGGTCGAGCATCATGAACCTGCGCCAAGGCGCCGAGCGGGCCGCGATCAATGCCCCGATCCAGGGCACCAGCGCCGACATCATCAAGCGCGCGATGGTGAAGATGCCGGACGCGCTCGCGGCAGCGGGTCTCAGCGGCACGCGGATGCTGCTGTCGGTGCACGACGAACTGGTGTTCGAAGTGCCGCACGGCGACGAAGAGCGCGCCGCGCAGGTGATCCGTGACGTCATGGCGTCGGCGGCCGAGCCGGTGGTGCAGCTTGACGTGCCACTGAGCGTCGAGGTGGGCTGGGGCGCCAACTGGGGCGTCGCGCATTGAGTGAGCCCGCGGCGGCGGCCGCCCCCGACAATGATCTTGCGGCGCTGGCGCGGGGCGGGCGGATCAACTTCCTGGGCTTCCTACTGCGCCTCGCCGCGCGGCTGCCATTCCTGTTCATCGCCGGCCGAATGTACGGCGCCGAGGCGCTGGGCCGTTTCGCCTATGCGGTGCTGGTGGTGGAGTTCGTCGCGCAACTTGCGACGCTTGGCCTGAAGCGCGGGCTCGCGCAGCAGCTCAGCAAGACCGACAAGCCGCATGTCTGCGTGACCTATGACGCGCTGCTGGTCGCGCTGATGGCTGCCGTTCTGGGCATGGCTATCCTGTTTGCATTTCCGCGGATCATGTTTCCCAATTCGGAGATTTACGGGCTCGAATGGCTGCTTCCCGTCGCGGTGCTGGCGCTGGCGTGGAGCGACGTCATGCTGGCCGCGCTCGCTTATCGCCACGATGTCGGCGCCACCGTGCGCGCCCGCGCCATCGTCGAGCCGTGGACGATCAGCATCGCCGCGCTGGCGTTCGCCTTCATTTCCAAGCGCGACGGCCTGATCTTCGCCTATGCGCTGTCGATGATCGGCGCGCTGATCGCCTCGGCCATCCCGTTCTTCCGCACCTATGGCCGCGCCGCGGGCTGGCGTCCCAACCCGTCCGAAAGCTGGAACCTTGCCCGCCGCTACATGCCGGTCGCCGCCGCCGACACGGTGGAATGGGCCAGTCGCCGCATCGACCTCGCCATCCTCGGCCTGTTCGCGACGCCGGCGCTGGTCGGCATCTATTACGTCGCGCAGAACGTCGCTTCGCTGCCGAGCAAATTGAAGACCAGCTTCGACCCCATTCTCGGCCCGGTGATCAGCCGTAGCCTCGAGGACGGCGACCGGGTTGGGGTTGCGAGGCAGATCCGCCAAGTCGGTTTCTGGGTGATCGCCGCGCAGGCTGCGGTGGCGCTGGCGCTCGGGATCCCGGGCGAGGGCGTGATGGGGCTTGTCGGGCCGGTGTTCGTTGCCGGCACCGCGGCGCTGATCTTCCTGCTCGGCGCCGAGGTCATCGCCGCCACCGCCACCACCAGCGAAGCCGCGCTGATCTATGTCGCGCGGCATCGCAACATGATGCTGAGTCTCGCCATGCTGGCGCTTCAAGCGGTGCTGACCGTGGCGCTGATCCTGCTGTTCCGCCGCCTCGGTTGGCCGCCGGCATGGCAGGCCACCGCACCGGCCGTCGCGCTCTGCCTGGCGCTCGCCTTTGCGGCGGTGACCAAGGCGCGGCTGGCGGGCAAACTGCTCGGCGCGCCGGTCAGCGGCTGGCGCTGGCCGTTGATCTGGGCCGCCGCCGCGGCGATCGCGGTCGGGCAACTGACCCATTTCATGCCCGAGTGGCTTCAGCTCAGTTTCGGCGCGCCGCTGATCCTCGCCTCGTTCGGGCTGATCATCTGGCTGAAGGGCTTCGGACCCGAGGACCGCCTGCTCTTCAAGATGAAGAAAAAGGATATCGCCGTCGACCTGCCGGCACCGGGCACGAGCGGACAGGCGCCGCGCTGATTGCCGTCGTCCCGGCGGAGGCCGGGACCTCGTTCGGCAAAGGCGCTTCGGTCGCCTGAGATCCCGGCCTGCGCCGGGACGACGGTCAGTGTCGGAAGTGGCGCATCCCGGTGAACAGCATCGCCAGTCCCGCCTCGTCCGCCGCCGCGATCACCTCATCGTCGCGGATCGAGCCGCCGGGCTGGATCACCGCCGTTGCGCCCGCCTCGACCGCGGCCAGCAGCCCGTCGGCGAAGGGGAAGAACGCGTCGCTGGCGACCGCGGAGCCGAGCGTGCGCGGCTGGTCCCAGCCAAAGGTCTCGGCCGCCTCGCGCGCCTTGGCGGCGGCGATCCGCGCCGAATCGCGGCGGTTCATCTGGCCCGCGCCGATGCCTGCGGTGACGCCGTCCTTGGCATAGACGATGGCGTTCGATTTGACGTGCTTGGCGACCGTCCAGGCGAAGCGGCAATCGGAAACCTCGCGCGCCGTCGGCTGGCGCCTGGTGACGACCTTGAGCTCCGAGGGCAGGATCACGCCATTGTCGCGCGACTGGACCAGCAGGCCGCCGGTGATGCTCTTGAGCGTAAGGCCGGGGCGGCGGGGGTCGGGCAAGGTGCCGGTCAGCAGCAGGCGCAAATTCTTCTTGCCCGCGAAGACCGCCAGCGCGTCCTCGTCGGCATCGGGCGCGATCACCACCTCGGTGAAGATGTCGGTGATCGCCCGCGCCGTTGCGCCGTCGAGAGGGCGATTGACCGCGACAATCCCGCCGAAAGCGGACACGCTGTCGCAGCGGAAGGCGGCTTCATAGGCTTGCGCGACGGTCGCGCCTTCGGCGACGCCGCACGGATTGGCGTGCTTGACGATGACGCAGGCGGGCTCGCCGTCGCGGAATTCGGACAGCAGCTCGAGCGCGGCGTCGGCGTCGTTCAGATTGTTGTAGCTGAGCTCCTTGCCCTGCACCTGCCGCGCACCGCCGACGCCTGCCGCGCCGCCGGTCTGGGGCACGTAGAGCGCGGCCGACTGATGCGGGTTCTCGCCGTAGCGCAGATCGCTCGCCTTGGTCATCGCCAGCGGCAGGGTGGCGGGAAGCTGCTGGCCCTGATCGGCGAAGGCGAACCAGCTTGCGATCGCGCTGTCGTAAGCGGCGGTGCGGGCAAAGGCGGCGGCGGCGAGGCGCTTGCGCAAGTCCCATGACGTCCCGCCGCCATTGGCCTCCATGTCGGCGAGCAGCGCGGGATAGTCCGCCGCGTCGGTTAGGCAGGCGACGTAGCGGTGATTCTTGGCGGCGGAGCGGACCATCGACGGGCCGCCGATGTCGATATTCTCGATGATCGTGTCGCGATCAGCACCGCCCGCCACCGTCTTCTCGAACGGGTAGAGGTTGATCACGACGAGATCGATATAGCCGATGCCGTGATCGGTTGCGGCGGCGGCGTGGGCCGCATCGTCGCGCACCGCCAGCAGGCCGCCATGGACCGTGGGGTGAAGCGTCTTGACCCGCCCGTCCATCATTTCGGGAAAGCCGGTCAGCTCGCTGACGTCGCGCACGCTGTGACCAAGCTCGCGCAGTTTCGCCGCGGTGCCGCCGGTCGAAACCAGTTCGACCCCGTGGGCGGCAAGCCCCGCGGCGAGGGTGTCGAGCCCGCTCTTGTCGGACAGGGACAGGAGCGCGCGGCGAACGGGAACGAGGTCGGTCATGAGTGTCCTAGCTGGAGCGGCGGAATTGCCAGCCGATCTCGGCGCCGAGGTGCGACACCTCGCCGACCAGCACCAGCTGGAGGGTGGAGCGGAGTGTGCCCGCGCTGTCGACGATCACGCTTTCCTCGAGCCCGAGCTGCGCCCCGCGGCAGCGGAAGTTCCAGGGCGGGGCACCGGGCGAGCGGATCAAGGCGCCGAGTCCGTCGGCGGTCGGCACCGCTTCGACCCCGGGCGCGAGGTGGAAGCGAAGGGCGAAGGGCACGTCCTCGCGGATCTTCTTGCGCCCGCGAGAGACCAACCGGTCGAGCCCGCGAATCTCCTTGCCGTCGTTGCCGAGGCTGAGGGCGCGGTCGTGGACCAGCCCGAAGCCGCGGACATAGCCGTCGTGGCTGGCTTCGATCCGGCTGGCGTCATTGTCTTCGGAGCGGGTCACCGGCACTTCCTCGACCCCGCGGCCGAGCGATCCGTCGGGCTGGATCGCGGTGCTGTTGGTATCGGCGAGCGTCAGCGTGGAGTGGGCGGCGGTGGTACGCAGCGCCGCGGCGAGGCCTTCGGGGAGGCCGGCGCTATGCGGGCCGGGGCCGCCGCAATTGACGACCAATTTCTGCTGCCCGTCGCTCAGCTCCAGCGCGAGGGTCGAGGCCGACCCGCTGCGCGTCAGCTTGCGGGCGGGCGGCGGAGCGGCGTCGATGACAAGGATAGTGCCGAGCGCGCTCAGGCGATGATAACCCCAGCCACGTGGATTGCGCAGGGGCCGGGCGCGAAAGCCGCAGCCTTCGATCAGGGCGGCGAGCGCGGCGCGGCTGCCTTCGTTGCCGCCCTGCCAGGCGCCGAGCGAGCCGTCGCCCATGATGACGCCATGAAGCGCCGCCAGCGCCGCGGCGCCCGCATCTTCGAACCCTTGCGGAAATTCGTGGCGGGCAGCGGCATAGGCGGCGCGGAGCAAGCCGAGGCGATCGACCAAGGCAGCTTGTTCGGCGGGCGAGCGACTCATCAGTCCGCCGTCCTCATATTGCGCGCTGGCGAGCGCTCGCGACAGGCCGGATTCGGCTTTCGCCAGCCGCGCGGTGCCGGAGGAAAGCAACAGGCAGGCGGCGGTCAGCCCCGCCCAGGCGGTGATGCGCGGCAGGCCGGGCGCCGCTTCGTCGGCCGTGCCCGCGAGGTGGCGGGAGGCGCGGGCGGCGGTGTTGAGGAGGGCCGAGCGATACTCCGCATCGCGCCGCGACAGAAGGTAGGGCGCATAGGCCAGCCAGAACAGCAGCCGCTCGCCCCACAGTGCCGGGGTCCACGCCGCATCGACCTTGGCGCCGTGGGCGAGCAGCCAGCGCCCGGCGAGATCCTCGGCCAGCGGCGCGCCTTTTTCGCGGGTGGCGGCCGCGGCGAGATCGCGCAGCCAGCCAAAGCCGTGCAGTTCGGCGCCGACCGGGGTGGCGGGGTCGATTTGGCTCCAGTTGAGATCCTGAAGCTCGACCACTTCGCCGCCGCTGACGAAGCGGCCGGCCAGCAATTGTTCGCCGCGGGCCTTGGACCCGGTGACATGATCGCGGGCGACGCCGATCAGGCGCAGGGGCGGCTTTCCGCGCGAGGCCAGCCGCTGCAAAAGCGGCAGGGTCGCGAGCCGGGAAAGACCGCCCCCGCCCTTGCTCACGGCGCGGCTTTCAGCGCGGCGATGTTGGCGGCGTAGTGGTCGGGTCCGCCGCGGAAGGCCGCGGTGCCGGCGACCAGGGCGGTCGCGCCTGCATCGACGCACTGGCGGGCGATGGTCGCATCGACACCGCCATCGACCTCGAGCGTGACGTCGAGCCCTTCCTTCGCGATGCGCTTGGCCAGCGCTTCGATTTTGCGCAGCTGCGAGGCAATGAATTTCTGCCCACCGAACCCCGGATTGACGCTCATCACCAGCACGAGGTCGATTTCGTCCAGCACGTAGTCGAGCATCTTGGCCGGGGTCGCGGGATTGAGCGACACGCCGGTTTTCTTGCCGAGGCTGCGGATCCGCTGAAGCGTGCGGTGGAGGTGCGGGCCGGCTTCGGGATGGACGGTGATGATGTCCGCGCCCGCTTCGGCGAAGGCGTCGAGCAACGGATCGACCGGACTGATCATCAGGTGGACGTCGAACGGCTTGGCGCTGTGTGGGCGGAGCGCTTTCACCACCATCGGCCCGATGGTGAGGTTGGGCACGAAATGCCCGTCCATGACGTCAATGTGGATCCAGTCGGCGCCTGCCGCATCGATCGCGCGGACCTCTTCGCCGAGCCGGGCGAAGTCGGCAGAAAGGATCGAGGGCGCGATGATCGGCTGGGCCATGGGACCGATTAGACGGGACTAGGCCCGGCGCACAAGGCGAGCGGTGAAGAAGCCGTCCATTCCGCCTTGTTCTTCCAGTTCGCCGGGAAGCACGCGGCGCTGTTCGGCGAGGGTGTAGTCGGCGTGTCCGGCGAGGAAGGCGGCGATGATGTCCTCGCCTTCCTGCGGCTCGAGGCTGCACACGGCATAGACCAGGGTGCCGCCGGACCGTACCCATTGGGCGGCGGCGGTGAGCAGGCGGCCTTGCAGCTCGGCGCTTTCGCGGATGATCCGTTCGGAGGCCCGGAGCAGCACTTCGGGGTGGCGGCGGAAGGTGCCGGTGGCCGAACAGGGCGCGTCGAGCAGGACCGCATTGAAGGGCTCCTCCGGCGTGAAGCCGAGCACATCGTCGACGACGATCGCGGCTTCAAGTCCAGTGCGGGCAAGATTTTGGCGAAGTCGCGCCAGACGACTTTCCGAGCGGTCGAGTGCGGTGGTGGCATGGCCGGCGGCGGCGATCTGCAATGTCTTGCCGCCGGGCGCCGCGCAGGCGTCGAGGACGCGGGCGGCGTCGGCCGGGATCATCCGCGCCGGCAGGGTGGAAGAGAGGTCCTGGATCCACCAGCGGCCTTCGCTGAAACCAGGCAGGCTCGTTACCGGGCGGGCGTCGGCTAGGCGGACATGGCGTTCGGCGAGACTGACGCCGCCATCGGCCGCGGCAAAGGCGAGGGCTTCCTCGTGGCTGCGGAAGCTGAGATCGAGCGGGGGGCGGCGGACGATGGCGCGGCGGGCCGCTGCCACCGCTTCTTCGCCCCAGGCGCCGGTCCAGCGCTCCTCGACCGTGGCGGGCAAAGCGCCTTCGTCGGCACCGGGCAAGCTGCCACGCAGCAGAGTGCCGAGCACGCCGTGCACCAGCCGCCGCGGGCCGCCCTCGACCAACGGCAAAGCGGTTGCGACCAGCGCATGGTCGGGCACGTTGAGCGCGATCCGCTGGGCGAGCGCGAGGCGAAGCACCATCCGCGCCTTGGCATCGTCGGGCAGCACTTGCCGCGTTGCGCCGTCGATCAGCCGGTCGAGCAGCGGCAGGCGGCGCAGCGTTTCCCCGGCGATGGCCAGCGCGAGGCTCTGGTCGGACGGTTCGAGCTTCAGCCCCTGCACCGCCGAATCCATGGTCTGCCCGCTGCGCACCACCCGGTCGAGGATGCGCAGCGCCGCGCGGCGCGCCTCGACCCCGGCTTCAGGACCCCTTGGCTGCGGCCGCTTCAACGCCCATCTCCCCCGTCATGCCGCGCCCGAAAAATCTCAAGCCACCCGCTTATCTCAGCAAGTCGCCCCCGGTGCCCGAGCCAGAACCCGCCGAGCCCGCGCCGCCGCCCGCCGGCGACAAGCCGCGGCTCGATCCCACGCGCTACGGCGATTGGGAGAAGAAGGGAATCGCGTGGGATTTCTAATGCCTTTCGAGGCGTAGGGGACGAGCGAGCAGCCGCTCCAGCACCGCATCGACGCTGGCACGGCCTGACAGCAGATCGTCCACCGCCGCGACGATCGGCATGTCGACACCTTCCTGTTCGGACAAGCGGCGCAGGACCGGCGCGGTGAATGCGCCTTCGGCGACGGTGCGGCGGTCGGCCATCAACTCGGCCGCCGGGCGGCCTTGGCCGAGCCCCTTGCCGAGCGAGAAATTGCGGCTGCTGGTCGAGGAGCAGGTGAGCACCAAATCGCCGAGCCCCGACAGGCCCGCAAGCGTTTCCGCCCGGGCGCCGCGGGCGAGGCCGAAGCGGGTCATTTCGGCGAAACCGCGCGCAATCAGGGCGGCGCGGGCATTCTGTCCCAGACCGCGGCCCTCGACCACGCCGCAGGCGATTGCCAACACGTTCTTGACTGCCCCGCCGACTTCCGCCCCGGCGACGTCGTCGCTGAGGTAGATGCGGAAGGAGGGCCGGGCGAGGCGGGCGCGGATCGCTTCGGCTTCGGCTTCGATCTCGGCTGCGAGGGTCAGCGCGGTCGGCAATCCCGCCGCTACCTCATGCGCGAAGGTCGGACCGGACAGCACCATCACCGCAGCATCGCGGCAGGTTTCCCGCGCGACCTGATGCAGCAATTGGCCGCTGGCTTCCTCAATGCCCTTGGAACAGAGCAGCAGCGCCTTGGGACAGCCCGGCGCGGTTTCCAGCACCTGCCGCATGTGCTGCGCGGGGGTGACGACCAGCCAGACGTCGCAAGAGGCTAGGTCGGAGAGGTCGGCGGTCGGCCGGATCGCGTTCGACAACGGCACGCCCGGCAGGAACAGCGCGTTTTCGCGCGTGTCGGCGATGCTGGCGGCGACTTCGGGCTCGCGTGCCCACAGCAGGGTCTCGCCGCCCTGCGCCGCGACTTGCGCCAGCGCGGTGCCCCACGCGCCGCCACCGATCACTCCGACCTTCATGCCTTCACTCCTGCCCCGCGCACGGCTTCGGCGCTCTCGTCCAGCGGCCAGCGCGCCCGGGCCGGGGCGTCGAGCCCATCGACCAAGCCTTCCGCGAACCGTTCCGCCCCGGCCCAGGCGATCATGGCGGCATTGTCGGTGCACAGCCAGCCCGGCGGGACCGAGAAAGCGCGGCCCTGCTCGGCTGCGAGGTCCTCGAGCGCCGCGCGAACCACCGAATTGGCCGCGACCCCGCCTGCGACCACCAGCGCCGGCGCGTCGCTGACGGCCAGTGCGCGGCGGGTGCGATCGATGAAGCAATCGACCACCGCCTGCTGGAAGCTCGCGGCGATATCGGCGGGCTTATGCGTGCCGGCGGCGACCGCGCGCTGCACTGCGCTCTTGAGTCCGGCGAAAGAGAAATGCGGTTCGGCGCTTCCGAGCAGTGGCCGGGGCAGCGGCACGGCGCGCGGATCGCCGTCCTTTGCCAGCGCTTCGATCGCCGGGCCACCGGGGTAGGGCAGGCCGAGAAGCTTGGCCGCCTTGTCGAAGGCTTCGCCAGCGGCATCGTCGATGGTAGTGCCAAGCCGGCGATAGTCGCCGACCCCGCGCACTTCGAGCAATTGGCAATGTCCGCCGCTGGCCAGCAGCAGGAGGTAGGGAAAGCCGAGCGCGGGATCGACCAGTCGCGGCGACAGCGCATGGCCTTCGAGATGATTGACCGCGACCAACGGCTTGCCGCTCGCCAGCGCCAGTCCCTTGCCGGTCAGCAGCCCCACCATGACGCCACCGATCAGCCCCGGTCCGGCGGTGGCGGCGATCGCGTCGACTTGGCTGAGCGCGACGCCGGCCTCGTCCAGCACCTCGCGCACGAGGCCAGGGAGCACTTCGACGTGCGCCCGCGCGGCGATTTCGGGCACCACGCCGCCGAACGGGGCATGGGCCTGGTTCTGGCCGACCACCCGTTGCGCAACGATCCGCCGGTCGCTGGTGACCAGCGCCACCGCGCTATCGTCGCAGGAGGATTCAAGGCCGAGGATCAGCGTCATCTGTTGGGGCCTTTGCGGTTCGCTTGCCGCTCTGGCAAGGGGAAGGCCATGACTTCGCGCCTGCTTGCCGGAACCCGCTCGTCCCCGCTGGCGCTGGCACAGGCCCGCGCCACCGCCGCCGCGCTGGAAGCCGCTCATGGATGGGAACCGGGTGCGGTTGCGCTGCACGAGGTCCGGACCACCGGTGACAGGGTGCAGGACCGTGCGCTGGCGGAGATCGGCGGCAAGGCGCTGTGGACCAAGGAGCTCGACCAGTTCCTGCTGGGCGGCACCACGCAATTGTCGGTGCACAGCTGCAAGGATGTCGAAAGCGAGCGGCCCGATAACCTCTGCATCGCCGCCTTTCTGCCCCGCGCCGATGTTCGCGACCGGCTGATTGGGGCCCGTTCGATCGAGGCGCTGAGCCAAGGCGCGAAAGTCGGCACGTCCTCGCCGCGCCGTACCGCGCAATTGCTTCGGCGGCGGCCTGACCTGCAAGTCTCGATCATGCGTGGCAATGTCGCGACGCGGCTCAATCACATTGCCAGCGGCGCTTACGAGGCGACCTTTCTCGCCGCCGCCGGGCTCGACCGGCTGGGGATCGAAGAAGGGCGGCCGATCGAGATAGCCGACTTCCTGCCCGCGCCGGGTCAGGCCGCCATCGCGATCGAATGCCGCAAGGATGATTCGGAAACCCGCGCGCTGTTGAAGGCGATCGACGACAAGCCGACCCGCCGCGCGGTGACTGCCGAGCGCGCTTTTTGCCGCGGGGTCGGCGGCTCGTGCCATTCGCCGGTCGCGGCGCTGGGGCTGGTCGAAGGCGACGGCAGTCTTTGGCTTCGCGCCGAATTGCTGAGCAGCGACGGTGCGGCGCATGTCGCCGGCGAAGTCCGCGCGGCGGAAGGCGACGAAGAGGCCGCCGGGCGAGCGCTCGCCGCCGACCTCCTCGACCGCGCGCCGCCGGAAGTTCGGCTGCTCTTCAATCCCGCGTGAGACCTCTCGTTGTCCTCCGCCCTGAACCCGGCGCGACCGCGACTGCCGCGCGCGCTGAAGCGCTGGGCCTGACGGTCTGCCGTCACCCCCTGTTCGCGGCGCAAGCGATCGACTGGACGCTCCCCGACCATCGGTTCGACGGCCTGCTGCTCACCAGCGCCAACGCCGTGCGCTTCGCCGGACCGCTACCCGCTCTCCCGGCGCATTCCGTAGGCGAAGCGACCGCAGAGGCGGCACGGGCGGCCCGGCTCGAGGTGCTGACGGTCGGAGAGGCGGGCGTCGAAAGCCTGCTCGATCGTTTGCCGCCCGGGCTGCGCCTCCTTCATCTCGCCGGGGAAGAGCGACTTCTGCCCGACGTTCCTCGTCAGCAGATCACTTCCGTCACCGTCTATCGGATGGCGCCCCTTCCACTTCCCGCTTCGTCGCTGCTCGAAGGCGCGGTGGCGCTGATCCATTCGCCGGCCGCCGGGCGTCGCCTCGCCGAGACAAAAGTGGCGCGGGACCGCGTGCGGGTGGCGGCGATCAGCCCGGCCGCGGCGGCGGCCTGCGGCTCCGGTTGGGATCGCTGCGAAGCGGCCACTAGCCCCAGCGACGGCGCCTTGCTTTCCCTCGCCGCCAAGCTGTGCGAGGAACAGCGCCGATGACGACCAGCGGCGGACACCGGCGGACGAGCCTTAGCGCTATTCTTCTTGGCACCTTGCTGCTCCTTCTCCTCGGCGGGGCTGTCGCGGTGTGGGCGCTCAACCGCTTCCCTGAAGCCGCGCGCCTCGCCGGGCTCCAACCCCCCGCCGACGCCCTCGCCCAGCCGCAGCCGCAACAGATGGGCGCGCTTTCGACCACGACGGCACTCCCGCCGACCGCCGTCGATTCGCTCCCCGCGACCGAGGCCCGCGTCGCCACCCTCGAAGCCCGGCTGGCGCGGGTCGAAAGCGCCACCACCCGGGCGGAAAGCTCGGCCGGGCGTGCCGATGCGCTGCTGGTCGCCTTTGCCGCGCGGCGGGCGATCGATCGCGGTGTGGCGCTCGGCTATCTCGAACCCCTGCTGACCGAACGCTTCGGCCCGACTCACCCGCAGGCGGTGGCGACGATTATCACCGCTTCGCGCCGTCCGGTCCGGCTCGACCAGCTGACCACCGATTTCGCCCTGCTCGCCCCGCGTCTCAAGGCCGCGCCCGAGAATGCCAGCCTGTGGCAGACCGTGCGGCAGGAAATGGGCAATCTCGTCACCATCCGCCGCGCCGACCAGCCGAGCCAGCGCCCGGTCGCGACCTTTGATCGTGCGGAAGCGCGGCTGGGCACCGGCCAGGTCGACCAGGCGCTGGCCGAAGCGATGCGCCTGCCGGGCATTTCGGCCGCGCCCAAATGGGTCGCCGACGCGCGCACCTATATCGCCGCGCACCGCGCACTCGATCAGATCGAGGGCGCAGCGCTGCTCGCTCGCTAGATCATAGTTCGGTTGAGAAGGGCGATCCGAAGGGACCGCTGGAGCGGGCGAAGGGATTCGAACCCACAGCGTAGCCCTCCGGGCGGAGCGCTAACAAGAATTTCGAGGGTTAGCAGCCGAACGCTGCTGGAGCGGGCGAAGGGATTCGAACCCTCGACCCCAACCTTGGCAAGGTTGTGCTCTACCCCTGAGCTACGCCCGCTCTGGCGCCATGCGACGGCGGCTCGCGCCGTCTGGGTGGGGGCCCGTTAGCAATGGCCATCGGGGCTGGCAACCCTTTCATCGCCATTCGGTTGTGAGTCTTGGCGGAAGGGGGCAGCCGGCCCATATGCCCGCCAGCACCATTGGGAAGGAAGCACCAGACACGTGGCCACTCTTGGAATGAGCGCTGAAGAACGCGAAGCGATTCGCAGCTTCCAGGAGCGGGTGCTTCAGCCCTCCCTCGACAAGCTGGTCATCCTCGACTTCTGGGCGGAATGGTGCGGGCCCTGCAAGCAGCTCGGCCCCGTGCTCGAAAAGGTCGCGGCCGATTATGCCGACAAGGGCGTGGTGCTGGTCAAGGTCGACGTCGACGAGGAAAAGGTCGTCGCCGCGCAGTTCCAAATCCGCTCGATCCCGACCGTCTACGCCATCTTCGGCGGACAGCCGGTCGCCGACCTGACGCAATATCGGAGCGAAGGGCAGATCAAGCGCGTGCTCGACCAGTTGCTCGGCCAATTGCCGGTCAAGGGCGAAGCGCAGGCGCTGGAAGCCGAGATCGAGCCGCTGATCGCGATGGGCGAAGAGGTTCTTGCGGGCGGAGATGCCGAGCGGGCCGAGAATATCTTCCGCCAGATCGCCGAGATGGATCCCGATCATCCCGAGGTCGCCGGTGGTCTTGCCCGCGCGCTGATCGCGCTGGGTCGCGCGGACGAGGCGAGGGCGGTGCTCGACGGCCTGCCCGAGACCGCACAGAGTGACGCCGCCGTGGCGCGCGCGCGCGCCGCGCTCGACATCGCGGCGGCGCCGGCGGTGGATACCGCGGGGCTCGAACAGCGCCTCGCCGCCAATCCCGACGATCACGAAGCGCGGATGGAGCTGGCCAATGCGCTGATGGCCGCCGGTCGCCGCGACGAAGCCGCCGACGCCTTGCTCGAGGTCGTCAGCCGCGATCGTAATTGGAACGAGGGCGCGGCGCGGACGCGCTTTCTCCAGTTGCTCGAAGCGCAGGGGTTGGAAGACCCGTGGGCACGCAGCCAGCGCCGCCGCCTGTCGGCCCTGCTGTTCACGTGAGCGCGGCGCCCCTTCGCTTACCCTTGTTCCCGCTCGGCGGGGCGATCCTGTTTCCGCGCAGCCACCTGCCGCTGCACATCTTCGAACCGCGTTATCGCCAGATGGTCGAGGATGCGGTGGCCGGCGGCGGGCTGATCGGGATGATCCAGCCCAAGGCGCTGCCCGACGACGGGCTCGGCAATCCTGAACTCTACCGGGTGGGCTGCATCGGCGAGATCGTCGGCATGGAAGAACTCAGTGACGGGCGCTTCAACATCGTGCTGCAAGGCACCACCCGCTTTCGCCTGATTGCCGAGGCCGACGTCGGAACGCCCTATCGCCAGGCCGACGTCGTGCCGGGCGAGGATGCCGAGAACGAACCCGATGCGCTACCGTCGGTGCTGCGCGCCGCGGTCGAGCAGGAAGCGCGCCTGCTGGGTGACGCCATGGGGCTGACCGTAGACTGGGAAGCGGTCGAGCGGCTCGACGACGAGATGTTGGTCAACGCCATCGCCCAGGTCGCGCCGTTCGACGGTGGGGCCAAGCAGGCTCTGCTCGAGGAAGAAGAACTGCCGACCCGCGCCGAGCTGCTCATCCAGCTCATGCAGTTCCTGCGGCTGGCGCAGGGCGGCGGCGACGTCAGCCCGCGGATGCAATAGGCCTTACAGCGCTTCGCCCGACAGCAATCTAGGGAGATCGCCACTGTTCCCGCGTGCGGCGGCGTTGAGCTTGTGCTTGAGCGGGCCCAGCCGGTCGACCACTCCCATCCCCAGACGCCGCACCATCGACGCCGCCTTGCCGGGTACGCCGTAGAGCCGGGTCAGCCCGTCGGTCGCCAGTGCCACGCTGAAGGCGTCGAGCGCGCGCCAGCGCTGATAGCGGGCGAGCAGCTGCGCGTCGCCGAGGTCGAGCCCCAGCCGTGCGCCATCGACCATTACCTCGGCCAGCGCCGCGGCATCGCGAAAGCCGAGATTGACGCCCTGCCCGGCGATCGGGTGGATCGCATGCGCCGCGTCGCCGACGAGCGCCAGTCGGCGGTCAGTGATCCGGGTCGCATGGTGAAAACCGAGTGGATAGGAGGAGCGCGGCGTCAGCAGGCGGATGTCGCCCAAAAATCCGCCCATCGCCGCCTGCGCTTCGGCCGCGAACGCCGTGTCGTCGAGCTTCAGCAGCCCCGCCGCCTTGTCGTTGGCGATCGACCAGACCAGTGCGGAACGGTGCGTGCCGTCGGCGAGGTCGGTCATCGGCAGCAGCGCGAAGGGGCCGGCGGGATAGAAGATTTCGTAGGCAATCTGCTCGTGCGGGCGTTCGTGCGCGAGGGTCGAGACGATCGCGGTGTGCTTGTACGACCAGCGCGCCATGCGGATGCCCGCGGCCTCGCGGCTCGGCGACCGGCGACCCTCGGCCCCGACGATTAGCGGCGCCGCATATTCACGCCCGTCCTCCAGCCGCACCCGACCCGAGAAATCGTCTAGCACGACTTCTGCGATTCTGGCCTTCCAGCACAGCGAGATATTCGCTCCCGCCTCGGCCCGCGCCAGCAGCGCGGCGCGCAGGTGGCGATTCTCGTGCATCACGCCCAAGGGCTCGCCATCCTCGCCCGGTTCAAAGGTCAGGCCGCCGGGCGCCAGACCGTCGGCGACGCGGATCGCACCGATCGGGCAGCCCTCCGCGGCCAGGTGATCGAGCACACCGATCTGGCGGAACATCCGCATGCTGGAGGACGATACGGCGGTGGTGCGGCCGTCGAACGCCACGTCCTTGCGGCTGTCGGGATCGGCCGGATCGACGATCACCGAGCGCAGCCCCGCGCTGTCCAGCGCCGCGGCGAGGGCCAGTCCGACCAGCCCTCCGCCGAGGATGATGACGTCCGAATGCACCTGCTGATCCTGTGTCATGGAAGCCGCATGTAGGCGCTCTGCTTCACCTCGTCATCCTTGACCATGGACCGGGGCGACAGGCACAAGGAGAGAACAGGCACACACCGGGCGGGACAGGCACGTACGATCATGGCGACAGCAGCAGCACGCACGCGCGCGGACCGGCGCGAGCTGGAGCCCGATTGGCGCGACCGGCTGGGCGGCGCGGTGCGCACCCTGACGGTCAAGCTGGCGGGCGTGCTGGCTATCGCCGCCGCCCTGGCGCTTGCCGTCTCGCTGCTCACGCATGAGCGCACCGATCCGAGCTGGAGCACCGCGGCGGGCGGGCCGGCGCAGAACTGGCTCGGCCTTCCCGGTGCTTATGCCAGCGACTTGCTGCTCCTGCTGCTCGGGCCGGGCGGAATCACCTTGCTGCCGGTGCTGGTGCTGGCGGGCACGCGCCTGCTCGGCAATCGGCCCACCGGGCGCATCGGTCGTGCGCTGCTGGTCGCGGCGGCGGGCGCGGTTTTGATCGGCATGGCGCTCGGCCTCACCACCAAGTCGATCGCCTCCGGCCTTCCAGCGGGCCTCGCCGGCGTGCTCGGGCTGGCGGGCGCGAGCGGATGGGAAGCGTTGCTTGGCCTCATCCCCGAGCCCGCCATCGCGGGCCCGAGCCGGATCGCGTTGATCCTGCTGCTCGGCATTGGTGGGCTGGTCCTCGCTTTCATCGCGCTCAATCTCAACGAAGAGGAGCGCGCGTTCGTCGCCACCCGTCTGCGCCGCGAGCGGGATGAGGCCCCTGCGCCGCGCCGCACCGCGGTCGAGCGCGAGGAGCGCGGCGAAGCCAAGCCGCCACGCTCTCGGCCTGAGGTCAACGTCAAGGAGCCGAGCACCGCCATCGTTGCGGCGCACACCGTGGTCGACAAGCCGCGCGGCAAGAAGGGCGCTCCCGCCCAGCAGCAGAGCCTCGCGCTTGGCGACAGCTATGCGCTTCCGCCGATCGACCTCCTCGCGGCGCCGACCGACGCCGGCCGCAATCCGGTCGATCGGGCCGGGCTCGAGCGCAACGCCCGCCTGCTCGAAAGCGTGCTGGAGGATTTCCACGTGCGCGGCGACATCGTCGAGGTTCGCCCCGGCCCGGTCGTCACCATGTACGAGCTCGAGCCCGCGTCGGGCATCAAGGCCAGCCGGGTCATCCAGCTCGCCGACGACATCGCACGCAACATGAGCGCGCTGTCGGCCCGCGTCGCGACCATCCCGGGCCGCAGCGTCATCGGCATCGAACTGCCCAATCCCAAGCGCGAAAGCGTCGCACTGCGCGAACTGATCGGTAGCCAGGCCTTTGCCGATCAGGCGATGAGCCTGCCACTCGTGCTGGGCAAGAACATCGCCGGTGATCCGGTCATCGCCGACCTCGCGCCCATGCCGCACCTGCTGGTCGCCGGCACCACCGGTTCGGGCAAGTCGGTCGGTTTGAACTGCATGATCCTGTCGCTGCTGTACCGGATGGGGCCGGACCAGTGCCGGATGATCATGATCGATCCCAAGATGCTCGAACTCAGCATCTACGACGGCATTCCGCATCTGCTCGCGCCGGTGGTGACCGAACCGCCCAAGGCGATCCGTGCCTTGAAATGGGCGGTCGAGCAGATGGAAGAGCGCTATCGCATGATGGCGAGCCTCGGCGTTCGGGCGCTGAGGAGCTTCAACGACAAGGTGCTGGAAGCCAAGGGCCGCGGCACCAAGCTCGGGCGCAAGGTCCAAACCGGGTACGACGCCGACAGCGGGCAGCCGGTCTACGAAACGGAGGAGCTCGATTACGAAGTCCTGCCGCAGATCGTGGTAGTGGTCGACGAGCTCGCCGACCTGATGATGACCGCGGGCAAGGAAGTCGAATTCCTGATCCAGCGGCTGGCGCAAAAGGCGCGTGCGGCCGGTATCCACCTGATCATGGCGACCCAGCGGCCGAGCGTTGACGTCATCACTGGCGTCATCAAGGCCAATTTGCCGACGCGGATCAGCTTCCAGGTCACCAGCAAGATCGACAGCCGCACCATCCTTGGCGAGCAGGGGGCCGAGCAGCTGCTGGGCAAGGGAGACATGCTCTACATGCCGGGCGGCAAGCAGATCGTCCGCGTTCACGGCCCCTTCGTCAGCGACGACGAGGTGCGCCTGATCGCCGACCATTGGCGCAAGCAGGGCACCCCCGATTACATCAGCGCGGTGACCGAGGAGCCGGAGGACGGCGGCTTCGCGCTCGACGGCGCGCCCGAGGGCGACGACGATCCCGAAAGCCAGCTGTATCGCAAGGCGATCCAAGTGGTGGCCGAAAGCCAGAAGGCCTCGACCTCCTATCTCCAGCGCCAGCTCCGCGTCGGCTACAACAGCGCGGCGCGGCTGATCGAGCGGATGGAAAAGGACGGCAAGGTCGGCCAGCCCGACCACGTCGGTCGACGCGAAGTGCTGATGGACACCGACGGCCACCCGATCTGACCCACCGTCATCCCGGCGCAGGCCGGGATCTCAGACGGCGCAGCGCAAGATCGCAGGAGGCCTCGGGTCCCGCCGGGGCGACGCCATCAGCTCAGCGCCAACAGCACCTCGTTGCGGCGCAGCGGCGGCGGGATCATCGGCGAATTGTAGAATGCATATTCCGGCTCGCACTTGATCGCGTCCTCGCCATGCCGCTTGAGCCAGCCGCGCAGCCGGTCCTCCGCAGCCTGCAGCCGATCGTCATGCGCGGTGCCGTGGAAGGTCGCCGCGCCCACGCGCCGAGCGGGCACGTCGATGATCGTCACACCTTCCGGCGGCTCGGGCACGTCATGGCCTTCGGGCATCACGAACCGCACGCGCCAGCCGCCTTCGACCTCGTCGTCGAAGCGCGGCGGATCGCTCGCCATCGGATTGCCCGCATCCTGCATCACCGGCACGGTCATCGGCAATTTCTCGCCCGGCCGCGACTTGGCGAAGATATAGTCAGCAAGGATCTGGAAGCCCTTGCTCAGCGCTTCCTTGCGCGGACCCGAAACCACCGTCTCGGCGACCCTGATCGCGGGGTAACTGCGGATCTGGAGGTCGCCGTCGCTGACCAAGGTCCGGTAATCGGGCCCCGGTGTCGCCTTTTCCTGAAGGACGTAGGCGACGCCGAGCCCGACGAGGGTAGCCGCCGCGACCGCGCCGGCGGCTTTCCAGTTCACGCGAGTGTTGGTTGATGCTTTTGCCATGACGGCGACAAAGGTTCAGGCGGCTTCCTGTTCCTCGGCAAACGGATAATCGATGTAGCCCTCGGCCCCCGCGGTGTAGAAGGTGCTGGGGTCCGGCTCGTTGAGCGGAAGCTCGCGGCGCAGGCGCTCCGGCAGGTCGGGATTGGCGATGAACGGCCGTCCGAAGGCAATCGCATCGGCCACGCCTTCCGCCAGCCGCGCCTGCGCCGAGGTTCCATCGTAATCGCTGTTGAGGATGATCCCGCCGCTGAAATGCGGGCGGATGTGCGGGCTGACCGGCGCGATATCGCTGGGCGCGAAGGTCGATTGCGGCCCCGGCTCGCGCAGCTCGAGCGCAGCGATGCCGAGCTCTCCCAGCGCCTTGCCGGCGGCGATGAACAGGCCGTGCGGATCGCTGTCGTCGCAGCCCTGGACGAGGCCGAGTGGGCTCAGCCGGACCAGGGTGCGGCCGGCACCGGCTTCGGAAATCAGCGCCTCGGTCGCTTCGCGCAGCAGGCGGATGCGGTTGTCGATCGACCCGCCATAGTCGTCGTCGCGCAAATTGGTGCCGTCGCGCAGGAATTGGTCGATCAGATAGCCGTTGGCGCCGTGGAGCTGCACCCCGTCGAACCCGGCCCGCAGCGCGTTGCGAGTGGCGGTCGCATAATCGCCGAGGATGCGCTGGATGTCGTCATGGGTGATCGCCCGCGCTGCCTCGTACGGCTTCTTGCCGTCGTAGGTATGCGCCTTGTTCGGCGCGGTGGTGGCGCTGGCCGAGACCGGCTGCGTGCCCGTCACGCTGGAATGGACCAGCCGGCCCATGTGCCACAGCTGCGCGACGATTTTGCCGCCGGCTTGGTGCACCGCCTCGGTTACCGGCTTCCAGCCTTCGACCTGCTCCTCGGTCCACAGGCCCGGCGCATTGGGCCAGCCAAGGCCCTCGCGGCTGATGCCGGTGCCTTCGGAAATGATCAGCCCGGCGCCTGCGCGCTGGCGATAATATTCGACCCCCAGCTCGGTCGGCACCCCGGTCAGGCCGGAGCGGCCCCGGGTGAGCGGAGCCATGACGATGCGATTGGCGAGATGGATGTCGCCAAAAGCGACCGGGTCGAACAGATCGGGCATAAGTTAGTCCTGCTGAGGAACGAGCACGGATCGTCAGATAGGGCGGCGGCGGCGCATAACAATCGCGCGGGGCTGGACCCCGCCTCCATGGCGACTAAGGGGCGCTGGTGACCCAGCGCGTTTCTCCCCGGGCCTTTGCCGTCCTGATGCTCGGCAATCTTGCGCTGGCGTTCGGGCCGTGGATGGTGCGGCTGAGCGATGTCGGTCCGAGCGCCGCAGGATTCTGGCGGCTGGCGCTGGCGCTGCCGTTCTTGGCTGTCCTGGCCAAAGCGATGGGCCAGCCCGCGCATTGGCCGGGCCGCGCGTCGGCACTGATCATCGCCGTCGCCGCCTTTTTTTTCGCCGCCGACCTCGCTGCCTGGCACGCGGGCATACACCTCACCAAGCTCGGCAATGCGACGCTGTTCGGCAATGTCGCCAGCTTCGCCTTTGCCGCGTGGGGCCTGTGGCTGGCGCGGCGCTGGCCGACCTGGCTGCAGGCGGCGGCGCTGGGCCTCGCGCTCGCGGGGGCGGCGCTGCTGATGGCGGGCAGCGCCGAGCTCAGTGCGCGCTATCTGCATGGCGATCTCCTGACCCTGCTCGCCGGACTGCTCTACGCCGGCTACCTGATCGCGGTGGAGCGGGTGCGCGGCTCGATGCAGCCCTTGCCCGTGCTGATCCTCTCCAGTGCGTTCGGCGCCGCCATGCTGCTGCCCTTCGCCGCCGCGATGGGCGAGACGATCTGGCCGACCGACTGGACCCCTCTCCTGCTGCTTGCGATCGGCAGCCAGGTCGTCGGGCAAGGCTGCCTCGTCTATGCGCTGGGCCAGGTCCCGCCGCTGGTGGTCGGCCTCGCGCTGCTGACCCAACCGGCCGTATCGGCAATCATCGGGTGGCTGTTCTATAACGAGGTCATGACGTCACTCGACTTCCTCGGCGCCTTCGCGATCGGCGCGGCCTTGGTGCTGGTCCGCTTGCAAGGTGACGGTTCCGGCCCCAAGTCGGACCCGGCATGACCGTCGACACCCTTTCGCCCGCGCAAGCGACCGCGCTCGATCTCGCGCTCGCGATCGGCGAGAATGCCGCGTTCGACGGCTGGACCCCGGCAGCGGTCGAAGCCGCAGCGCTGAGCGAGGGCGTCGATCCCGCGCTTGCCATGCTGACGATCCCCGACGGCGCGGTCGGTCTGATCGACCTTTACGGGCAGGGCGTCGACAAGGCGCTCGCCGAAGCGCTTCCGCCCGAAACCCTCGCCGCGATGAAAATCCGGGAGCGCATCCGCAGCCTCGTCTGGACCCGCCTTCAGATCCAGGAACCGGCCAAGGAAGCGATTCGCCGCGCGCTCGCCATTCTCGCCATGCCGCAGAACGCGCCTGCCGCCGCGCGCCTGTCGTGGCGCAGCGCCGACGTCATGTGGCGCATGGCCGGCGATACCGCGACCGATTACAATCATTACACCAAGCGCGCGATCCTCTCGGCGGTCTATGGGTCGACTCTGCTCGCCTGGCTGCAGGACGACAGCGACGGCAATGCCGACACCGCCGCTTTCCTCGACCGGCGAATCGACAACGTCATGCAGTTCGAAAAGTGGAAGGCGGGCCTAGGCAAAGCCGAACGGCCGAGCGTGACCCGCTTCCTCGGTCGCCTGCGCTACCCGCCGCGCTAGCGCAAACAACGGGCTGGACCCGCGCTGCTGTTATTGATAATCAGTTGCAGCAATGACGATGCAGCCCTCGCCCTCGGATTTCGCGCTCGCCCTCGACCAGCTTCAGCTGGGTCGCCGTGGCCGCGTGTCGGCGATCGACTGGGCGCTGCTCGGCACCCAGGAAGCGGCGCGCTTGCGCCATTTCGGCTTCGACCCCGATGTGATGGTCGAGCCGCTGCATGCCGGCCCGTTTGGGCGTGACCCGCTGGCGGTCAAGGTCGGGCGGATGACGGTGGCGATTCGCCGCGTTCACGCCCGCGCGATTCGGGTCGTCCCGGCCGACTGATCCCGGGCCTGAGGCCGCCAGTGACCCTCCCTGCCCCTCTCGTCGCCGTTGTCGGCAATCCCAATGCCGGCAAAAGCGCGCTGTTCAATGCCCTGACCGGCGCGCGGCAGAAGGTCGGCAATTATCCAGGCGTTACCGTTGAGCGGAAGAGCGGTCGAACCGCGCTCCCCGACGGCCGCTCGGTCGAATTGGTCGATCTGCCCGGCACCTACGCGCTCGAGCCGTCCAGCCCCGACGAAGCGGTGACCCGCAAGGTGCTCGAAGGCAATCAGCTTGGCGAGCGCAAGCCCGACGCCCTGCTGGTGGTGGTCGACGCCTCCAACCTCGACAATCACCTCCGCTTCGCGCTCGAACTGCGCAGCCTCGGGCTGCCGATGGTGGTCGCGCTGAACATGATCGACATGGCGGCGCGCGACGGCCTGACCGTTTCGGCCGACCAGCTATCGCAGGCGCTCGGCCTTCCGGTGGTCGAAACCGTCGCCGTCCGCCGCCGTGGTCTCGAAGCGGTGCGCGAGGCGCTCGAACAAGCCATCGGTCGTTCCACCGCGCCCATCGCTGTTCCCACCGATCTCGCCCGCGAAGCCCGCCGGATCGCCGCCGCCGCCGTCGTCAGCGAAGCCCCGGTGCGCCGCTGGACCCACCGCCTCGACCGCGTGCTGCTTCATCCGGTCGCCGGCGTCGCCATTCTCGCGCTGGTGATGTTCGCGATGTTCCAGGCGGTGTTCGCCTGGTCCGAAACCCCGATCGGCTGGATCGAAAGCGGCGTTTCGGCGATCGGTACCGGCGTTACCGATGTGCTGCCCGAAGGCGCGCTGCGCTCCTTGCTGGTCGACGGCGTGATCGGCGGGGTCGGCGCGGTGGTCGTGTTCCTGCCGCAGATCCTGATCCTGTTCCTGTTCATCCTGCTCCTCGAAGGCACCGGCTACATGGTCCGCGCCGCTTTCCTGATGGACCGTCTGATGGGCACCGCGGGCCTGTCCGGCCGCGCCTTCATTCCCCTGCTGTCGAGCTTCGCCTGCGCCGTTCCGGGCATCATGGCGACCCGCACCATCGACAATGAAAAGGACCGGCTGACCACCATCCTTGTCGCGCCGTTGATGACCTGTTCGGCGCGGCTGCCGGTCTACACCCTGATCATCGCCGCCTTCATTCCCCACCGCGAGATCGCGCCGTTCGTCAATCTGCAGGGCGCGGTGATGTTCGGCCTGTACCTCGCCGGCATCGTCGGCGCGCTGCTTGCCGCGCTGGCGCTGCGCAAGACAGTGGCGAGGGGCGCAGCGTCCTCGTTCATGATGGAGCTGCCCAAATATCAGATGCCCGCTCTGAAAGACGTCGCGCTCGGCCTGTGGCAGCGCACCGTCATCTTCCTCAAGCGCGCAGGCGGGATCATCCTCGTCACCACCGTTCTGCTCTGGGCGCTCGCCAGTTTCCCCAAGGCCGGCCCGGGCGAAAGCCAGTCCGAAGTCTCCATCGCCGGCAAGATCGCCAGCGGCATCGAGGTCGTCGTCAAACCCATCGGCTTCAATCACGACATCGCGCTGGCGCTGCTCCCCTCGATGGCGGCGCGCGAAGTGGCGGTGTCGGCCATCGCCACCGTCTATGCCCTGAACGAAGCCGACGAAGCGCAGCTCGAACAGAGCCTCGCCGAACGGCTCCGCTACGCTTGGCCGCTGCCGACCGCGCTCGCTTTCCTCGCCTGGTTCGTGTTCGCGCCGCAATGCATCTCGACCATCGCGGTCACCCGGCGCGAAACCAACAGTTGGCGCTGGCCGCTGTTCATGGTCGGCTATCTCTTCACTCTCGCCTATCTCGCGGCAGGCGCGACCTACTGGACGGCGGTGGCGCTCGGCCTATAGCTGCTCCTCGATAAAGAGGAGTTTCGATTCATGGCGGGAAGCGTCAACAAGGTCATTCTGGTCGGCAATCTGGGGCAGGACCCGGAAAGCCGCTCGTTCCAGAACGGGGGCGAGGTCGTGAACCTGCGCATCGCCACGTCGGAAAACTGGAAGGACCGCGAAGGCAACCGCCAGGAGCGTACGCAGTGGCATTCGGTCGCGATCTTCGCCGAAGGCCTCGCCAAGGTCGCCAAGAGCTATCTCAAGAAAGGCTCGAAAGTGTATCTCGAAGGCCAGCTCGAGACCCGCAAGTGGCAGGACCAGAACGGCCAGGATCGTTATTCGACCGAAGTCGTGCTGCGCAACTTCAACAGCTCGATGGTGCTGCTCGACGGCCGCGGCGGTGAAGGCGGCGGTGGGGGTGGCGGCTTCGGCGGCGGTCGAAGCAGCGGCGGTGGCGGCAGCTACGACGATGGCGGCTTCGGTGGTGGCAGCAGCGGCGGCGGCTTCGGCGGCGGTCGCTCAGGCGGATCGAGCCAGGGCAATCGGCCTGCCCCGGCGGCGTTCGACGACCTCGACGACGACGTTCCGTTCTGAGACCACGACGTCATCCCGGCGAAGGCCGGGATCTCCCACACCTGGAGTGCCTGAACGCCCGAGGTCCCGGCCTGCGCCGGGACGACGGGGTTATTTGCCTTTCAGCGCCGCCAGCGCCGCGAACGGACCGGCCTGCTCTTCGCTGAGCACGCCGGCTTCTTTCAGCGCATCCTCCGCCTTCGCGCTGCGTGGATAAGGGTCGAGCGCGAGGCTGAGTTCGTCGGCGACCGCCGTGCCGAGGTCGATTTCGCGTCCGTCGTGAAAGATGACGTCGAGATCTTCGGCGCTCAGTTCCAGCTCCTCGTCGGGCGTGCCCTTGGGCTCGGGCAGAAAGTGGAGCGCGATCTTTTCGTCCACCCTCGCCGGCACCGGCTCGCCGCTGGCGACACAGGCCTGGGTGACGCTGGCGATCAGCCGCCCTTCAGCCCGGACCTTTTCACCCTCGCAATGCAGCGTCAGCGCCGCTTCGAGCCGCTCGAGTCCGAGCAGATCGAGCCGCTCCGCCACCGCCGCCCGCTCCGCTTCGTCCGCGGCATAATCGATTCGCTGCCCATCACGCAGCTTGTCCAGCGACAGCTTGAGTTCGCTCACGGCAGCACCCCGCTAATCAGCGCCTCATCGCCGCGGCCCTGCAGCGCGTGCCAGAACCGCTTCAGCTCATCCAAGGAATGCGCCAGCGCCGCATCCGACGGCACCTCTCCGCGATACAGCGAACGGCCCGCGACCGCATCCCAGCTTTCTTCGCCGCCGATCGCGCGGCGCCACGCGCCGACCCGCCCGCCGAGCGCCCCGACCAGGCTGCCGACGCGCTTGCCCATGACGGGATCCCCGACGCCGTCTTGGCGAAGCTGCGAATCCATGTCGTGCACGAAGCATTCGGCAAGCGCGACGCTGGCCTTGGTGGCAACCTCGCCGCCCTGCTCCAGACGCAGATCGGTCAGCGCCAGCAAGGTCGCCAGCACCGAAAAGCGGCCTTCCATCGTGTCGGGCACCCGGCCCTCCACGTACCAATGTGGGGCACGCGCCTTGGCGACGACCTGGGCATAGAGCGGCTCGGCGATATTCGGCTCGCTCCGGAACAGCCGCATCAGCGACTTCATGATCATCCTCCGTTCAGGAGAGCCGCTGCACTTGGCGGAGCGACCCCCAGCCGATATTGAGCGGGCGAACCGCCGACGCAAGGGTGTCGGCAGCCGGAGCAATCTATCTCGTGACCAGCAAGCGCTTCCTCCTTCTCGCCACCCTCGCCGCGAGCGTCAGCCTCGGCGGCTGTACCGGCTATCGCGAGAATCGCGGTTTCATCATGAACGAGGAGCTGGCCTCGGCGGTGCAGGTCGGGACCGACAACAAGGCCAGCGTCGAACGCACGCTCGGCCGGCCGACCTTTACCGGCCAGTTCAACGACAACGAATGGTATTACGTCAGCCGCAAGACCTCGACCTTCGCGTTCCGCACGCCGCGGGTGACCGAGCAGTCGGTGCTGCGCATCCGCTTCGATGCCGCGGGCAACGTCGCGGGCGTCGATCGCACCGGGAAAGAACAGATCGCTTCGATCGATCCTTATGGCCGCTCGACCCCGACGCTCGGCCGCAAGAAGAGCTTCTTCGAGGAATTCTTCGGCAACATCGGCACGGTCGGCAGCGGCGGCCTTGGCGGAGCCCAGCCACAACAGTAATCGGCTGGGGTGACGCGGGCCCGTCAAGCCCCTAGACCCCACCCATGACCGCGCACCCGGCCGGCATGACCTATGCCGATTATCTTCAGCTCCCGACCCTGTTGTCGGCGCAGCAACCCAAGTCTGACCTGCATGACGAGATGCTGTTCATCGTCATTCACCAGACCAAGGAATTGTGGCTGAAGCAGATGCTGCACGAGGTGGACCTCGCGATCCGCCTTGTCGCCTCAGACGACTTTGCCGCCGCCTACAAGGCATTGGCCCGGGTCAGCCGGATCCAGTCGGTAATGACCCTGCCGTGGGACGTGCTGGCGACCATGACCCCGGTCGATTATTCCGCCTTCCGCCACGTGCTCGGCACCTCGTCAGGCTTTCAGTCGGCGCAATTCCGCGAGCTCGAATACAAGTTCGGGATCAAGGACCCGAAGTTCCTCGACTATCAGGAAGGCGGCGGCGAAGGTCGCTCGCGGCTCCAGGCCGCGCTCGACGCGCCGAGCCTGTGGGAAACCGCCGACGCCGCCCGCGTCCGCCAGGGAGCCGACAGCTGGCTCGCCGTCTATCGCGACACGGAACGCTGGTTCGCGCTGTATCAGCTGGCGGAAAAGATGATCGACATCGACGACGCGCTGTCGGGCTGGCGGCACAAGCATCTGCTGACGGTGGAACGCATCATCGGCATGAAGCCCGGCACCGGCGGCTCGGCGGGCGCAAGCTATCTCGCCTCGACCCTCGAAAAACGCGCGTTTCCCGAACTGTGGGCGATCCGGACCCAGCTATGAGCTTCAAGCACCTCTTCACCCGCAGCCTGTCGGCCGCGCCCGGGCGGCTGCACATGGCGGCGCATAGCCATCACCTGTGGCCCGACGCCAGCTTCGCGGGCCAGGTCGAATGCTGGGAAGACGCCGCGCGGCTTGCCGATCGCAAATGGGACCGGGTGATGGGCGAGCTGTGGCCCGAAGCGCAGGCCGAGGTCGCGGCCGAGCTCGGCAGCGGCCGACCCGACGCTATCGTCTTTGCCGCCAACACCCACGACTTCATCATCCGCCTGTGGGCCGCCGCCCCGCGCCGCACGCCCGGCCCCTTGCGCGTGCTGACCACCAGCGGCGAATTCCACAGCGCCCGGCGCCAGTTCGCGCGCTGGGCCGAAAGCGGCGACATCGCCCTCGACGTGCTGCCCCCCGAACCGTACGACACCCTCGCCGAGCGTCTCGCTGCGCGGGCAGGAGAGGCCGACCTCGTCATGGTCAGCCAGTTGATGTTCGGCACCGGGCGCCTCGTCCCCGGTCTCGACGCGCTTGCCGCCATTGCTTCACCCCAGGGCCCGTGGGTGGTCATCGACGGCTATCACAGCTTCATGGCGGTGCCCGAGCCGCCCGGCGCCCTTGGGAAGAGCTGCTTCTTCCTCGCCGGTGGCTACAAATATGCCATGTCGGGCGAAGGGCTGGGCCTGATGCACTGCCCGCCGGGGTTCGGGCCGCGCCCCCCGATCACCGGCTGGTATGCCGAATTCGAGGATCTGACCCTGCCGCCCGGGCAGGTCGGCTACGCACCCGACGCCATGCGCTTCATGGGCGCGACCTTTGATCCCTCGGCCCTCTACCGCTTCCTCCACATCCGCCGGATGCTGGCGAGCGAAGGGCTGACCACCGCGCGGATTAGCGAGCGGGTGAGGGGCCTGAAGCAGCGCCTCGCCGACAGCCTTGCCGGCACCCCGCTATGCGCGTCCGACCTGCTCGATCCGCCGAGCGGTCCGGCGCGATTCCTTGCCTTGCGCCATCCGAAGGCCGCCGAATGGCAGCAAGCGCTGATGGCGCAGGACTGCGTCACCGACGTGCGCGGCGATGTGTTGCGGATCGGGCTCGGCCTGTATCACGACGACGCGGATCTGGAGCGATTTGCCGACCTTGCGGCTGATCTTTCCTGATTTTGCCGGGACCAGCCGTCTGGGCAGCGAACGTTATTCGATCGGCTTCAGGGCTGCCGTGCCCCACGCCTTGGGGTCGAACCAGCGGCAGAAAATATCGGGTCGCGCCTGCTGCAATTGCTCGAACGCGGAGCGCGGCGCGAATCGTGCGATGGCGAGAAACTCCAGCTTCGGGCATTCGGCAAGCGGCATCAGCGACTTGTCCGCAAGCCGTGTCGACACGCCCAGGAACGCCCGCAACGACCTGAGGCCCGCGAGGGGCGCCAAGCTCTGAATTGTGTAGTCGCAATCGATCGCGCCCTCGATGCCTATCACTTCGAGATGATGCGCACCGCGAAGCCATTCGATGTTCGGCATCTTCTTGGCGTTGGTGATGAGCAATGTCTTCAAGCGCGGCAGCTCGAGAAGCGGCGAAAGATCGGACAGGTTTCGCGGGCTGTCGATGCTGAGGTGTTCGAGATTAGTGAGCGAGAGAAGCGGCGTCAGATCCGCGGCGAGAAAAGGACATTCGAGCTCCAGCCGCTTTAGATCGACCAGACTACCGATCTCCCCCAGAAACGCCTGATCCACATTTGCCGCGATGAGATGGCGGATCGCGTTTTTGTCGCTAATCCCGCGATAGTTCAGCTTCTGGCGATTCAGCCAGACTTCGCCGGCCTGCGGCGGAATGGCCGTGGCGCTGTCGTAAAAATGCCGCTCCGCCCATTCGGTCCAGTCGCGCTCATTGTGCCCGCGAAACCGATCGCTGAAGGCCATTTCGAGGGACGGATAGGTGTCGAACGCGGCGTTCATGCGTAGCGCTTACCCCACGCGCGATAACGTTCGGTTACGGCATCTTCAGCTTCTTGCCAGCCCGTCGCGGATCAAGCGATTGCCAGCCGCCGCCACTGCGGCCGAATCCTCCTCGCCCCACACACCGAAGCGCAGGCCGAGAAAGACGTTCATCCCCATGATCGCCCAGGCCCGCACCTCGGCGTCGAGCGGATCGCGTGGTGACTGCATGACGCCAGCCGCAGCGCCTTCGGCAAGCCGTTCGGCAATGCGTGCGGCGGTGTTCTCATAGTGCGCGCGAAAGCCCGCGGGATCGACGAACTCGGCCTCGTCGATGATTCGATAGACCTGCTGGTGCTGGCCGACGAACGACAGAAACGCGGCCAGCGCCCGCTCCTCGGCTTCCAGCGTACCGCGGCCGTCCGACAGTACAGGCGCGACCGCCAGCCGGACCTGCTCGCTCATGTCCTGCACCAGCGCGCGGAACACTTCCTCCTTGCTGTCGAAATAGGTGTAGAAGGTGCCCAGCGCGACTTTGGCGGTGCGGGTGATTTCGGTGATCCCGGTATCGGCAAAACCGCGGGTGCCGAATTCGGACCGCGCGGCGTCGAGGATCTTGCGCCGGGTCCGCTCGCCCCGCGCGGTGCGCGGCGCCTTGGCCGAATTGGTCAGCGGCACGGTTTCGTCATGCCGATCGACCATCGCGCGTCCGGCGCGCACCGGTCGGGCCTTGCCGGTCACTGCCTTGCCGCTGTCCGCCATTCACCGGTCTCCCCGGCGAGCCCGGCTCGCCAACCCCGCGCCGCGCCACCCCGGACCCGACACCTCGAACCGCTAGGATGCCCGCAAGCACCTCGCCGATCAAGACTTGAAAGGTGATTCAAGTTTCAGTAAGCAGGACGTCTCAGATTTGGGTGCGGCGGGAGGAAGAGTCGCCGGGCCTGTCCAATCGAGGGGGAGACATCATCGTCATGCGCGCTATCACTATCCGTTCGGCCCTGTTCGCGTCGGCCGCCACCCTGCTTGTCGCCGCGCCTGCCTATGCGCAGGAAGCACCGCCGACGACCGACACGGCGACCACCGCTGCCGTCAACGACGCGCAGACCCGTGACGAAGCCGCCGCGGCGCCCGACGGTGACATTGTCGTCACCGCCCGCCGCCGTACCGAAACGCTGATCGACGTGCCGATCGCGGTCACCGCCTATTCGGGCGAGCAGCTCGACCGGCAGGGCGCGATCGACATCAGCGACATCGGCGACACCACTCCCAACGTCACGCTGGAAACCTCGCGCGGGACCAACAGCACGTTGACCGCCTTTATCCGCGGCGTCGGTCAGCAGGATCCGGTCGCCGGCTACGAAGGCGGCGTCGGCATCTATCTCGACGACGTCTATCTCAACCGTCCGCAAGGCGCGTTGCTAGACGTTTATGACGTGGAGCGGATCGAAGTGCTGCGCGGGCCGCAGGGCACGCTTTACGGCCGCAACACCATTGGCGGCGCGATCAAGTACGTCACCCGCTCGCTGTCGGCCAATCCGGAAGGTAAGGTCCGCGCGGCCGTCGGCAGCTACGGCCAGCGCGACTTGGTGATCAGCGGCTCGGTCCCGCTGGCGGACTTCATGCGCATCGGCGGGGCGGTCGCCCGGCTGACACGCAACGGCTTCGGCACCAACCTCACCACTGGCGCGGAAAATTACGACAAGGACATCTTCGCGGTCCGCGGCACGACCGAGCTGCTTCCGACCGACGCCATCCGGATCAAGATCGCCGGCGATTACACCTGGGATAGCAGCAGCCCGCGCGGCGGCCACCGCTTCATCCCCTCGCTGCTGTCCCGCCAACCGGTACTCGGCAACGTGTTCGACACCCGCGGCGGGCTCGTGAACCCCAAGCAGGACGTGCGCGGCGGCGGCATCTCGATCCGCGGCGATTTCGAAGTGAGCGACGGCATCACCCTTCGCTCGATCACCGCATGGCGCAAGGACAAGAGCGTCACCCCGATCGACTTCGACGCGCTGGCCGCCGCCGATGTCGACGTGCCCGCCATCTATCGCAACCGCCAGTTCAGCCAGGAAGTGCAGTTGCTGGTCGAAAGCGGCCGCCTGAATGGCCTGATCGGCGGATATTATTTGAACGCCAACGCAAACAATATCTTCGACGTGCTGCTGGGCACCACCGGCGCTGCCTTGGGCCTGCCGGGCTTCACCGCCTCGACCTTCGGCGATGTCGATACCAAGACCTATGCCGGCTTTGCCGATTTCACCTACGACCTGACCGACCAGTTCTCGATCTCGCTCGGCGGGCGCTACACGTCGGACAAGCGCAATGCGACGGTGATCCGCAAGAATCTGATTGGCGGCGTTTCGCCCGCGCTCGGCGGTGCCGGCGTGCAGTTGGGCGCGCTGACTTCCAATTTCGTGGGCGAAAAGACCTTCAAGCAGTTCACCCCGCGTGCCTCTGTCAGCTTCCAGCCGAACAGCGACACCAACATTTACGCAAGCTGGTCCAAGGGCTTCAAGGGCGGCGGCTTCGATCCGCGCGGCCTCAGCACCGCGGCGCCGGACCTGAACGGCAACGGCACCCGCGAACCGTCCGAAATCTTCGATTACTTCCTGTTCGAACCGGAAAAGGTCACCAGCTACGAAATCGGCTACAAGGCCGCGCTGTTCGACCGCCGCGTCCGCGTCGCGATCGCGGGCTTCATCGCCGACTACAAGGATGCGCAGGTGCCGGGATCGGCCGGTGCGGTGATCAACGGCGTGCCGACCTTTGTCGGTGTCACGACCAATGCCGGCAAGGCACAGTTCAAGGGTATCGAATTCGAAGGCAGCGCGATCATCGCCCGCGATTTCGCCGGCCCGGGCTCGCGCTTCAATGTGTCGGGGTCGGTCGGTTACTTGGACGCCAAGTACAAGCAGTTCATCACCAACATCGCGGCGTTCGATGCCAGCGGCAATCCGGCCCCGACCTCGCGCGCGCAGCCGATCGACGTCGCCAATTTCCGCGAAATTCAGAATACGCCCAAGTGGACCAATTCGGCGAGCGTCGATTTCTCGATCCCGGCCGGCCCCGGCATGCTGGGGGCCAACGCTACCGCGTCGTATCGCAGCAAGAGCACGCAGTTCGAACTGCCCAGCCCCTATCTCGACCAGAAGGGCTATTCGCTGTTCGACGCCAATCTGACCTACGACATCGGTCAGGTCCGCATCGGGCTCCACGGCAAGAACCTGTTCGACAAGCGCTACATCACGTCGGGCTATCAGTTCCTGACGGTCAACCCGGTGACCGGCCAGCCGATCCTCTCGGCCTCGCCCGCCAGCCCGGTCTTCGCTGTGCCCGGCGTCGCGCCGAGCCTCGGTCTCGAAGGCGTGGTGACCGGCTTCTACGGTGCGCCGCGGCAGGTGTTCGTCTCGCTCGACATCAAGTTCTAAGGGTCGGGTGGCACGGGACGCTTGGTTCTCCAGGCATCCCGTGCCACTCCCTCTCCCATGACCACAGCAGCACGCACCACCCCGCGCTCGCCGACGATCGTTCTCGTCTTCCTGCTGCTGGCCTACATCCTCAATTTCCTCGACCGGCAGATCCTCTCGATCCTGGCTCAGCCGATCAAGAATGACCTGTCGCTCAGCGACACCGAATTCGGCGCCATCGCCGGCCTCGCCTTTGCCTTGCTCTACAGCTTCGCCGGCGTGCCCCTGTCCTACCTTGCCGACCGCACCAGCCGGTCCAAGGTCATTGCCGGCTCGCTCGCGGTGTGGAGCGGGTTCACCGCCTTGTGCGGCGTGGCGGGCGGCTATTGGTCGATGTTCCTCTTCCGCCTCGGCGTTGGGGTCGGCGAAGCGGGCGGCGTGGCGCCGTCCTACGCCCTCATCGCTGACTATTTCCCGCCCGAAAAGCGCGGCCGCGCGCTCGGCATCTACTCGCTCGGCGTGCCCGTCGGGCTCGGCAGCGGCCTGCTCGTCGGCGCCTATATCGCGACCTACATCGACTGGCGCGCCGCCTTCCTCATCATGGGCGGGATCGGGATCGTCCTGGTGCCCTTCTTCCTGTGGGTGGTGAAGGACGTTCCGCGCCCCGCCGGGACCACCAGCGACGTGCGCCTTGGCGAAGTCTGGGCGATCGTTTCCAGAAAGCCGAGCTTCTGGCTCCTCGCGATCGCGGCCTCCCTGTCCTCACTGTGCGGTTACGGCCTCGCGGTGTGGGTGCCGAGCGTGCTGATGCTGAGCTACGACCTGACCCTGCTCCAGGCCGGCCAGTTTATGGGCTCGCTGCTGCTGATCGGCGGGGTCATCGGGGTGCTGGCCGGCGGCCATTTCGCCGATCGCCTCGGGCATGCCGACAAGAGCTGGTATGCCAAGCTGCCCGCCTTCGCCTGGCTGATCGCCTTGCCCTGCTTCCTGTTCGGCCTGACCACCGACAATCTGTGGCTGGCCTGGCCGCCGCTCTTGATCGCCAATGCGATGAACATCCTGTGGCTCGGGCCCATCGTCACCGCGGTCCAGAACCTGGTCGAACCGGCCAAGCGCGCCACCGCTTCGTCGATGTTCCTGCTGATCAACAATCTCGTCGGTCTCGGCGTCGGACCGCTGCTGATCGGGGCGATTTCGGACGCGCTCAAGAGCACCTACGGCCTCGACAGCCTGCGCTATGCGGCGATCGGGGTGGTGCTGTTCTACGGCCTCGCCGCGATCATGGCGCTGATCGCCAGCCGCTTCCTGATCCGTGATTGGGTAGATGAACCGCAGCCCTAAATGGCTGAAATCCAAGGTTCACCCGTCAGTAGCTAGACAGTTCCTCTCGCCATGGAGGCGGGAACGCGAACGGCGGACAAGCCGTTAGTGACCTCCGAAAGGAGCTCAGGCTCATGAAAAAGACATTCATTCTGGCCGGCGCCGCGGCGCTGGCGTTCACGGCGCCGGTGCTGGCGCAGCCCGGCAAGGGCGGCGGTGGCGGCAACGGCAATGGCGGCGGCAAGGGCGGCCCCCCGGCGGCGCAGGCCCCGAAGGGCGGCGGCGGCGGCGGCGGCGGTGGCGGTGGTCCGCAGATGCGCGGCAACGGCGGCGGTCCCAAGGAAATGCACGGCGGCGGCCAGCAGCGTGAAGCGCGCGGCGGCGGCGGGCAGCAGGTGCGCGGACCCGAGAAGCGCATCGAACGCCAGGCCCAGCGCCCGCAAAAGCAGGACATGAAAGAGCGCGGCCCGGCCCGCGAGGTTCGGGCTGATCGTGGTCCGGCCCGCATCGAACGCGGCAATGTCGAGCGTCAGCGGGGCGGCGGCAACGAACGCCTCGTCCAGGATCGCGGCGGCCGCGATCAAATCGACAGCCGCGTGTTTCAGCGCGAGCAGCGCATCACCGTCAACAACTTCGACGATGGGCAGCGCTACAGCTATTTCGGAAGCCCGAATTTCCGCACCACCGGGCTGGTCGACGGTTGCCCTCCGGGGCTCGCGGCCAAGAACAACGGCTGTCTCCCCCCGGGCCAGGCCAAGAAGCTGGTCGGCGCGGCGCTTCCGGTCGCGCTCGGCTCGGCGCTGCTGCCGATCGACTATCGCAGCTGGTATCCGGACAATGACGATTATTACTACCGGACCACCGACGGCTACGTGTACCGGGTCGACCGCGACCGCAACTACGTCGACGGCTATTGGCCGATCTCGGACGACTGGAACGGCGCTTATTACGTCGGCGCCACCTATCCGCAGGATTACCTCGGCTATTACAACGTCCCGGTCCAGTATCAGCCTTGGTATGCCGACAACGGCGACGATTATTATCGCTACGGCGATGGCGCCATCTACCAGGTCGACAGCGGCAACGGCCTGATCGAAGGGATCGTCTCGCTGCTGGCAGGAGGGTTCGGGGTCGGCCAGCCGATGCCGGCCGGCTACGACGTCTACAACGTGCCGTACGAATATCGCGATCGCTATGTAGACGGACCGGACAATTGGTACCGCTACAACGACGGCAACATCTATCAGGTCGATCCGACAACCCAGATCGTCCAGGCGATCGTGGAGAGCCTGGTCTGATGCGCCGTCTGATCGCCACCAGCGTTGCCGCCCTCCTGCTCGCCGCGTGCGGGCAGGGGGACGGCGGCAACAACGCCGCTGCCGCCGGGGAATCGGAGACCAACCTTTCCGCCCAGGCCGGTGCCCCGTCGCAGGATCTCGCCGCGGTGGTCGGGGCCAGTCCCCGCCTCGCGGGGCTGGTCAAGGCGGCGGGCATGGAAAAGGTGCTGTCGGGCAAAGAGCCTTACACCATCCTTGCCCCGACCGATGCGGCGCTCGACAAGCTCCCCGCCGGAAGCCTCGATAACCTCGACCAGCCCGAGCAAAAGGCCAAGCTGACGGCGTTGCTGCGGGCGCACATCCTGCCCGGCACCATCCTCGCCGCCGACCTCGCCCGCGCGGTGGAGAACGGCAAGGGCAAGGCGACCATCGCGACCATGGCGGGCGAGCCCCTAACCATCACCCGCGACGGCGAAGCATTCCGGATCACCGACGCCGCCGGGCAAAGCGCCCGGACCACCGGCAGCGAACAGCCCGCCCGCAATGGTGTGGTGCATTCGATCGACACGGTGCTCGCCCCGGCAAGCTAAATCACGACTCGGCGAACAAGGGCGGCGGCAGGTGTGAGCTCTGCCGTCGCCTTTTTGCTGTTCGATCCCGTCTCCCGGCAAAACGCTCGATAACGGACTTCGCAAGCGTCTCCTTCGTGGTCGCGCCGCCTCCATATCGGACCGATCCGCGCTTGTTCGCTACTGCTGGCACTCCGCACCTTCGGCACGCCGGATCGCTGGAAAGCTTGCCATGCGCTCAAGTCCGCGTGCCGTGGCCCGGGTCGGTCGACCCGTACTGGCCGCCGTCATTATGTTCGGCCTCGCTTTGGCCGGGATCGAGCTGACGCGGGAAGGGGAGCGACTCGCTTCGGTGTGGCTCGCCAACGCGGCGATTATTGCCTTGCTCCTCCGCACCGAACGTCAGCACTGGACGCCATTGTTTGGAGCCAGCTTCCTTGCCAACACAGCGGCCGGATTGGTCGCGGGCGACGCCTCAGCGCTGGCGATTGCGCTGGCCGCCTGCAACCTCGCGGAAATTGCGCTGGTCGCGTGCCTGTTCGAACGCCGCTATCCGGTTCCCGCGACGCTCGACACACCGGCCCGGCTCACGATGCTGGCCCTGCTGGCCATCGTCGGTTCGCTCGCGTCCACGGGCCTTGCCGGCCTGTCCCTGGCAGTCCTGGACGACCCCGCAGCGTCCGAACCGCTGGCGCGGTGGCTGATCGCCGACTGCCTCGGCATTCTGATCCTGACCCCGTTGCTGGTCACCCTTGCCCAACCGCGGCACGAAAGGTTGGGGGGAAACCCGCTCGAATATGCCCTGCTGCTCGTTGCCGGGGCAATCATCACGGCCCTGGTCTTCAAGGGGCACTATCCCTTCCTCTTTCTCATCGCGCCCGTGCTCATGTTGGCCGGCTTGCGCCTCCCGTTGCAACGCTGCGCGATGCTGGTGCTGGTGGTAAGCGCAAGCGCGATGGCGGTAGCCGTGGAGGGCTGGGGACCGCTCGAACTCCCGCCGATCACCGAGGGCGCCCGGATTTTCCTCATCCAGGCCTTTATGGCGACCGCGGTGGCGCTGACCCTGCCCGTGGCCGCCCTCCGCCAGGAGCGCGCGCAGACCGCCGCTGCCCTCCGCTCGAGCGAAGAGCATTACCGCCTGCTTGCCGATCATGGCAGCGACCTCATTCTGCGCCTGAGCGCGCAGGGCGATGCCGATTATGTGTCGAGCGCGTCGGGGCGCTTGCTCGGGCTTCCCGCAAGCGCTCTCCGTGGAATCGCCCTCGCTGCCCATATCCACCCCGCCGACCGAAGCCGGTTCTTCGCCGCGGTGCTGCGGGCCCGTCACAATGGCGATGCCCTGACGTGCTTCCGGATGCGCCATGCGCGGGGACACGATCGCTGGATCGAAGCCTCGATACGGCTCGCCGGCTCGCTTGACCCCGCTCAGTCGAGAGAGCGGCTCGACGGCTGCCCTGCCTTTCTGGAGGGGCGGTGCACGCTGGAGGGAAATTCGCCGCCGTGCCTTGGCGCGCACGACGCCTGCCTGCCGAGCGACTTGCCCCTGGTCGCCACCTTACGTGATGTCCACGGCCGCCGGACCGCCGAACTTCTCGCCGCCGAACGCGCGGCGCAATTGTCCGAAAGCAACCGGCTGCTGCTTATGGCCGAAGAGCTCGGCTCGCTCGGTCATTGGGTAATTGGTTCCGAAAGGCGTGAATTGATGCTGTCGGACGGAGCCGCCGCCATGCTCGGACTGGACCGGCCGACGGTCGGAGTCCGTGAGGCGCTCGACCTGTTACATTCCATCGACCGCCACCGTCTGCTGCGCGCCGTGGCGAGGACTTGCCGCGGAGACGTGCTGGCGGAATGCACTGTCCGGCTCGGCGGCGATCACGACGGGCGTACCTTTCAGCTTCGGATGCAGCGTCACGACGATGGCCGTTCGTTCACTCTTTTTGGCGTGGTCAGCGACATCACCGTCAAGCTTCGGAACGAACAGCGCCTCGTTGCGGCGCTTGAAGAAGCGCAGGCCGCTGCGGACTTTCGGAGCCAGTTTCTCGCCACCATGAGCCATGAGATCCGCACTCCGATGACCGGCGTCATCGGCATGATCGAGCTGCTTGAAGGCGATCCTTCCGCGGAAGATCGTGCGCTTTATCTTCAAACCCTCCGCCGATCGGGCGAGGTGCTGATGGTGGTGCTGAACGACATCCTTGATTTCAGCAAGGTCGATTCCGGTCGCATCACCATTGCCAGCGAACCGTTCGACCTCGGCGCCACCCTGCTCTCCACGCTGCGTCTGTTCGAACGGACGGCGGCGGCGCGCGGCCTCGATCTCCGGCTCGACGCGCCGTCGCCGGGCGCGATGTGGCTGCGCGGCGATGCGGTGCGGCTTCGCCAGGTGTTGAGCAATCTCCTCAGCAACGCGATCAAGTTCAGCGATTCCGGCCGGGTGACGGTGCGTTGCGCGGTGCAGTCCGCCCCTCGCGGCTGCCAGCGCGTCCGCCTGTCGGTCATCGACCAGGGCATCGGGATCGCCCCCAATCTGCGCGGCCGCCTGTTCGAGCCGTTTGTGCAAGGTGCCAGCGGCGCGGGCGGCGGCGGCACCGGCCTCGGCCTCGCGATCAGCCGCCGCCTGGTGACCGCGATGGGCGGCAACATTCTGGTTCAGTCGCGCAGGCACAAAGGCGCCACCTTTACTATTGTGCTGACCCTGCCAGATGCCGCGCCGGCAGCGGCACCTGCGGTCCCGCCCGACCAGATGCCGGTACGGCCGCTCGATATCCTTCTTGCCGAGGATAATCCGGTCAATCAGCTCCTTATCATCGCCTTGTGCAAACGGCTCGGCCACCGGGTCACCTGCGCCGGCGACGGGGAAGCCGCGGTCGATGAGGGCGCGCGGCAGGCCTATGACCTGATTCTGATGGATATGCAGATGCCACGCTGCGATGGGCTGACCGCGACGCGCAAGATCCGCGCCTCGGGAGGGCCGTCGAGCGAAGCGCCGATTATCGCCCTGACCGCAGATGCCGCCCCCAACTGGGAGCTCTACGAGGAAGCGGGGCTCGACGGCCTGATGACCAAGCCGATCGATGGCGCCGCCTTTGCCGCGACGCTCGACACTGTCCTCCAGCGCCGACTGCGCCCGGCTCCCGACACCGCCAGGTCAAGCCCTTTGCCCTCTGCGGACTGTGCGCTCGACCCCGGCACCATCGAGGAGTTGCGCGCCATGCTCGGCCCGGTTCGTGTCGATCAGCTGCTGGTCCTCCTCGCGGCCGAATTCGACGAGCGACCACGTGCCATCCGCGCCGCGATCGCCGATCGCGATCATGCCGCCGCCGCTGCGCACGCCCATAATCTCAAGGGCGCGGCCGCCAATCTCGGCGCTCTCCGCGTCAGCGATGCCGCGCGGACCATCGAAGATTGCCTCGCGATCGGGCCGGCGCTCGACGCCCGCCGCCTCGTCACCGCGCTTCGTCATCTCGCCGAGGAGATCGCCGCCGCGCAGCAGGCTTTGGACACCCTTCGTCATCAGACGATCACCAAGCTGATCCACGCCTGACGAAATCGTGACGAAAGGGGTGCCCATGCCCCTTCCACCCGACCGCCTGCCCGCTATAACGACCTCACAAAGACGACGCCGTCCGGCGCCCTGTTTCCGTTCGCGGAAGGCAGGGCCGGCGGCGTCCGGGGCAAAAGGACTGAGCAGCAGCGATGAAGGCGACGATCGAACGGGCCACCCTCCTCAAGAGCCTGAGCCACGTCCAATCGGTGGTGGAGCGCCGCAACACCATTCCGATCCTCTCCAACGTCCTGCTCGACGCGCGCGAAGACGGGTCGCTGCGGCTGATGGCGACCGATCTCGACCTTCAGGTCGATGAAAGCGTTCCCGCCAACGTCGCCACCCCCGGCGCCACCACCGTCTCGGCCCACACTTTCTTCGACATCGTCCGCAAGCTGCCCGAGGGGAGCCAGGTCGAGCTTTCCGCCGCCGACGGCAAGATGCAGGTCGTCGCCGGCCGCGCCCGCTTCAATCTGTCGACCCTGCCGCGCGACGACTTCCCGGTGATCGCCGAGGGTGAGCTTCCGACCCGCTTCGAACTGCCGGCCGCGACGCTGCGCCAGATCATCGACAAGACCAAGTTCGCGATCAGCTCGGAAGAAACCCGTTATTATCTGATGGGCATCTTCCTTCACGTCGCCGACGACATGCTCAAGGCCGCCGCCACCGACGGCCATCGCCTGGCGCGCGTAACGGTTGCCAAGCCCGACGGCGCCGACGGCATGCCCGACGTGATCGTGCCCAAGAAGTGCGTGCTGGAACTGCGTAAGCTGCTCGACGAGGTCGAAGGCACGGTCGAGGTCACCCTGTCGGCGACCAAGATCCGCTTCGTGCTCGGCCATGCGGTGCTGACCAGCAAGCTGATCGACGGCAGCTTCCCCGACTATAACCGGGTCATCCCGACCGCCAATGACAAGCTGCTGAAGCTCGATCCCGCCAGCTTCAAGGCCGGCGTCGACCGCGTCGCCACCATCGCCAGCGAGAAGACCCGCGCGGTCAAGATCAGCCTCGACCGCGACCGCGTGACGCTGTCGGTCACCTCGCCCGAAAACGGCCTCGCGACCGAGGAACTGGCCGCCGATTATGGCGCCGACAATCTCGAGATCGGGTTCAACGCCCGCTACCTGCTCGACATCCTGGGCGAGATCGATGGGGACACGGTGGAAGTGCACCTCGCCGACGCCGCCGCGCCGACGCTGCTGCGTGAAAACGACAAATCGGCCGCGCTCTACGTCCTGATGCCGATGCGGGTCTGACCTTTAAGCGCGGCCACGCCTGAAGCGTTGGCTTAGTTAGCCGCGCCGCTTGAAGGTGCGGATCCGCTTGAAGCGATGACAGCAGAAGAAGCGACGGGCTTAACCGCGTCGATCAGCAAGGTGCCATGCAGGTCTGCGGCCACTCGCGGCTCGGCGGGCTTTGATGGCGGCGCCACGGTCGTGACCGTCGCAGCCTTGGATCGCGATACGGTGGGATTGCTACCTGCCGGAAGAAAAGCGAAATGGCTGTGATCGATCTCGTCGATCGATTCGATCGGCACGAAGCCGGCCCTGCGAAGGGCGGCATCCAGCATCGCGTGGCTCACGCCGGGGCGGCGTTGCACGTCGATCGCGCGCCCGCTCAGGTGATAGCTGTTGGGCATGCCCCCGACGCGCCGATTATGCTCCGCACTCCGCCACAGGCTGGTCGCGATACCGAACGGCGCGACCACGCGAAGCGGTCCGAGGAGAGGCGCCGTATCGACCAGCGTACGGGCAGGGGCGGCGCTTGTCGGCGAAGGCAGGGCAAAAGCGGGCAGGGCAAGCAGGGCCACGACGACCATCGGCCTCGCCAGCAGGCGGGCCGTTGCTTTGGGAATAGACATCATCTCGCATCCTAACGCGGGCATCGCCGCGACCGTTCCGCGACTTGCGTCAGCCACCGCTGGCCACGGCGGGACACCTCTGCTTTAGCGCGGTAATGACCGACGTCGCCGCCCCCGCCGCTTCGGGCCGCCGCCTGTGGCTCTACAAGCGTCCTTTCTCGATCGGCATCGCGCACGAGTGCTGGGTGCTGATCGAAAGCCGCATGTCGGGCATGACCAGCCGCCTTGTCATCGACGGCGAGGACGTTGCGACCGACTTCACGCCTGTTTCCGGTACCGAGGCGATCCGCAATCATCACTTGGCCGCGACGCTTCCCGATGGCCGCCGGCTCGAAATCGAGGCGGGCTACGTCAACTGGTATAATGTCGGCATCGGGGTGCGGGTCGACGGCGCGCTGGTCCACGAAAGCCACCCCGGCAAGCGGATCGCCTTTCCCGAAAAGATGGCCCGGATGGTCGCGGAGAAGAGCGCCAACGGCGAGCCCGCCTACGATCCCGACAAGCTCAAGCGCAACAAGGTGCCGATCCTCGTCGATATCGCCACCGGTCTGCTGTTTTTCGTTGTCGCCAAGCTGACCGATCTCAAGACCGCCGCGCTGGTCGGCGCCGCGGTCGGCCTTTCCCTCGTCGTCGTGCAACGCTTCGTGAAGGTCGACTTGATCGGCGGAATGATGCTGTTCGGCGTGTTCATGCTGCTGGTCAGCGCGGGCTTTGCGATCCTGTTTGAGGACGAAGAGGTGATCAAGCATCGCTCTACCATCGTCGGGCTGGTGGGGGCCGTCTGCTTCCTGTTCGACGGGCTGGTGCTGAAGGGCCGCAAGCTCGGAGCGGGGATCGACCGCTACATGGCCTACAACGATCTCGACCGACGCCGGCTGAGCATCGGCATGGGCCTGACCGGGCTGGTCATGGCAGGCGGCAACAGCCTCGTCGCCTGGGCTTTCTCGACCGACTTCTGGCTGCTTTACACCACCTTTCTCGACATTCCGGTCAGCCTCGCGCTCATCTTCTGGACGATCAGCTGGGCGCGGCACGGCACGGCGACGCGGACCCCGGCACCGGCCTGATGCTCGCGCGGCTGACCCTGACCGATTTTCGCAATCATCCCGCGCTCGACCTCGCGCCCGGGCCCGGCTTCGTTTGCCTTTATGGGGCCAACGGCGCGGGCAAGACCAACATCCTCGAAGCCGTGTCGATGCTGGCCCCCGGCCGCGGCCTGCGGGGGAGCGCACTCGGCGAAATGGCGCGGAGCGACGGTCCGGGCGGGTGGAGCGTCAGCGCGGCGCTCGGCGAAGGCACGGTGCTGGGCACCGGCACGCTCGCAACCGCGCCCGAACGCAGGGTCGTGCGGATCAACAGCGCGCCCGCCGCGGTCAACAGCCTTGCCGAATGGCTGGCCGTCCTGTGGCTGACCCCGGCGATGGACCGGCTGTTCAGCGGCCCGGCCGGCGACCGCCGTCGCTTCCTCGACCGGCTGGTTTTGGCGCTCGAGCCCGGCCACGCCCACCACGCCTCGCGCTACGAAGCCGCGATGCGCGCGCGCAACAAGCTGCTGGCCGAGCCCGACGGTGCCGACCCCGAATGGCTGACCGCGCTCGAGGCCGGCATGGCTGAACATGGCGAGGCGCTCGGGGCCGCGCGCGCCCGCACGGTCGAGGCGCTGGCCGCGCAGCTTGCCGCGACGCCCGAAGACCTGTTTGCCCGCCCGACCATCGCCCTCGATCAGGCGCAGCAGGCCGACCTCGCCGCCCGCCTCCGCGCCAATCGCGGCCGTGACGCGGCGGCCGGCCGCGCCACCGAAGGGCCCCACCGTCAGGACCTCTCCGTTACCCACGCCGCCAAGGCGCAGCCCGCCGCGCGCTGCTCGACCGGCGAACAGAAAGCGCTGCTGCTCGGCCTGGTCCTCGCCCACGCCGCCCTCGTTACCGACCGCCGTGGCGCACCGCCGCTGCTGCTCCTCGACGAGGTCGCCGCCCACCTCGACCCCGGCCGCCGCGCCGCCCTGTTCGAGCGCCTAGAGGGCCGCGGGCAGGTATGGATGACCGCCACCGAAGCTGCCTTGTTCGACGGCGTGCGCGACGCGACGATGGTGCACGTCGGCTAGAAACTGGACAAATCGGCCAACCTGCCCTACATGCCCCTCAGCGAGACGCCATCAAGCGGCGTGATCGGCAGCCCTTTGCGGCTCCGGCCCGCGTCTCGGTTCACCCAATGAAGTTCTCCACATCACGCGGGGTTCTGAAGAAAACCCAGCCCCGGCAGCGGTCTTCCCGCGTGCCGGCGCGATGATGTTGAGAGACACATATGACGTTTGAACAACTCGGGCTCTCGAAGCCCCTGCTCGCCGCGCTTGCGGCCAAGAATTACACCTCGCCCTCGCCGATCCAGGCGCAGGCCATTCCCCACGTGCTGGAAGGCCGGGATCTTCTCGGCATCGCCCAGACCGGCACCGGCAAGACGGCGGCCTTCATGACCCCGTCGCTGCAGCGCCTTGCCGCCAATCGCCCGGCGATGCTGAAGCCCGGCCAGATCCGCATGCTGGTGCTCGCCCCGACGCGTGAGCTCGCCAGCCAGATCGCCGCCAGCGCCGAAGCCTATGGCAGCGGGCTCAAGACCACCGTCGGCGTGATCTTCGGCGGTGTCGCCAATGCGAAATCGGTCCGCACCGTATCGCGCGGCCTCGACGTGCTGGTCGCCACCCCCGGCCGCCTGCTCGACCTGGTCGACCAGCGCGTGCTCAACCTCTCGATGCTCGAAATCCTGGTGCTCGACGAAGCCGACCAGATGCTCGACCTCGGCTTCATCCACGCGCTGAAGCGGATCGTGAAGCTGATCCCGGCCAAGCGCCAGACCCTGTTCTTCTCGGCCACCATGCCGAAGGCGATCAAGGGCCTCGCCGACGAATATCTCAAGAACCCGGCCGAAGTCGCGGTGACCCCGGTCGCCACCACCGCCGAGCGGGTCGAACAGCGCGTCACCTTCGTCAACCAGGCGGAAAAGACCGCTCTCCTCACCCTGTTCTTCCAGAACGGCAAGGATATCGAGCGCACCCTCGTTTTCAGCCGCACCAAGCATGGCGCCGACAAGATCGTCCGCATGCTCGGCGCCGCGGGCGTCCCCGCCAATGCGATCCACGGCAACAAGAGCCAGCCGCAGCGTGAAAAGGCGTTGGAAGCCTTCCGTGACGGCTCGGTCCCGATCCTCGTCGCGACCGACATCGCCGCGCGCGGGATCGACATTCCGGGCGTCAGCCACGTCGTCAATTACGACCTGCCCAACGTGCCCGAGCAATATGTCCACCGCATCGGCCGCACCGCGCGCGCCGGGGCTGACGGCATCGCCATCGCTTATTGCGACCGCGAGGAGCGGCCGTTCCTCAAAGATATCGAAAAGCTGACCCGCCAGAAGCTGACGGAGGAAGCGCTTCCGGCCGGCTTCATGCAGGCGGTCGATGCGCTGAAGCGGTTGAAGCCCGAACCCAAGCGCGAGCCGCAGCAGCAGCAGCGCAACAAGCGCAACGAAAGCGGCGCGCGCGGTCACAATCGCGATCCGCAGCGCTTCGGCCTGCCGCGCAACGACCCGCGCCGCGACATGCCCGAGGACCGCAGCGGTCCGCGTGAAGGCGGTCGTTCGATGCGCGGCGTGCCCGGCGCAGTCCGTGGTCCGGTCGGCAACCCGACCCGTCCCGCGGCCCCGGCGCGTGCGGCCTCGCCAAATGCCGGTCACGGCCAGCAGGGCCAGCGCCACGGCGGCAGCCAGCGGCCGGCGGGCCAGGGCGGTCCGGCCGGTGGCGGTCGTCCCGGTGGCGGCCAGCGTCGACGCGGCGGCGGCGGCAATGGCGGTCAGCGCCGCGCCGGCTAACGTCGTCTACCTTACACGGGCTTAGGTCCAGCATCGCAACTGATCACGGCTGCGCATGGTTATCTCTTTCAAGCTATTCAGCTTAGAGGAATAACTCATGCGCAGCCTTCTTCTTGCGGCAAGCATTCTCGGTCTCGCCGCCTGCGGCAACACCACCGAAACCGCCGCGACCAATGACGCGATCGTGTCGAACGACATGGCCGCGGTCGACAACATGATCGCCGACGACGGCATGAACGCGGGCATGGGCGGCAACATCGCCACCAGTTCGGGCGCAGTCGTCACCGTCTCGGTCAGCGGCGTCACCGCCAACAGCGGCCCGGTCCTCGTCGCGCTGCAAAGCGAAAGTGAATTCGGGAAGAGCGCCGGCACCTACACCACCAAGGTCGAACCGACCGGCACCTCGGTTACCGCCACCCTGTCGGGCGTCCCCGCCGGCCGCTATGCCGCCGCCGTGGTCCAGGACACCAACCGCGACGGCACCTTCACCATCGGCGCCACCGGCCCGACCGAGCCCTACGGCTTCTCCGGCACCGCGCAGAGCGGCGCGCCGGCCTTCGCTCCAGCGGCGTTCGACGTATCGGCGACCGGCGGCAGCGCTACGGTCGCGCTAAAGAGCAAGTAATCAGTCAGGCGGGCGGCGTTTCCCCCCTTGGCGCTGCCCGCCACCCTGCTTTCCATCGGCCCGGCCAGCATCGCTGGGCCGCACCCTGCGTAGAGCATCGCGCACACCGCCGTTGCGCGTGACTTGCCAGCCCCATCCGCTATAGCTTTTGCATGGCAGAAGAAGCGAACCAGAACTCCTACGGCGCCGACAGCATCAAGGTCCTGAAAGGCCTCGACGCGGTGCGCAAGCGGCCGGGCATGTACATCGGCGATACCGACGACGGATCGGGCCTCCACCACATGGTGTTCGAGGTGTCGGACAACGCCATCGACGAAGCGCTCGCTGGCCACTGCGACCGCATCCTCATCCAGCTCAACCCCGACGGCTCGGTCACGGTCGAGGACAATGGCCGCGGCATTCCGACCGGCATCCACGCCGAGGAAGGCGTCTCGGCGGCCGAGGTCATCATGACCCAGCTCCACGCCGGCGGTAAGTTCGAGAACACCAGCGACGACAATGCCTACAAGGTGTCGGGCGGCCTCCATGGCGTCGGCGTCAGCGTCGTCAATGCGCTGAGCGAGTTCCTCGACCTCACCATCTGGCGCGACGGCGAAGAACATTACATGCGCTTCGCCCACGGCGATGCGGTCGCGCCGCTGAAGGTCGTCGGCCCCGCGCCCGAAGGCAAAAAGGGCACGCAGGTCACCTTCCTGCCCAGCCCCGCCACTTTCAAGATCACCGACTTCGACTTCGACAAGCTTGAGCACCGCTACCGCGAGCTCGCCTTCCTGAACTCCGGCGTCCGCTTGGTCCTGGCCGATGCACGCCATGAAGAGCGCAAGGAAGTGGAGCTGTTCTACGAGGGCGGAATCGCGGCGTTCGTCAAATATCTCGACCGCGCCAAGACCCCGCTGTTCCCCGATCCCATCGCCATTTCGGCGGTGCGCGACGGCATCGGCATCGACGTCGCGCTGGAATGGAACGACAGCTATTATGAAAACGTCCTGCCGTTTACCAACAACATTCCCCAGCGCGACGGCGGCACCCACCTCGCCGCCTTTCGCGCCGCGCTGACCCGCACCGTCAACAATTATGCCGAGAAATCCGGCATGTTGAAAAAGGAAAAGGTCACGCTGACCGGCGACGACATGCGCGAAGGCCTGACCGCCATCGTCTCGGTCAAGCTGCCCGATCCCAAGTTTTCGAGCCAGACCAAGGACAAGCTGGTCAGCTCCGAAGTGCGCCAGCCGCTCGAAGCGCTGATGAGCGACAAGATGACCGAGTGGCTCGAGGAAAACCCGGTCAACGCCCGCTCGATCATCCAGAAGATCATCGACGCCGCCGCCGCCCGCGAAGCCGCCAAGCGCGCGCGTGAACTGACCCGCCGCAAGGGCGTGATGGATATCGCCTCCTTGCCCGGCAAGCTCGCCGACTGTCAGGAACGCGATCCTGCGCTCAGCGAACTGTTCCTGGTCGAGGGCGACAGCGCCGGCGGTTCGGCCAAGCAGGGCCGCAACCGCCACAATCAGGCGATCCTGCCCCTGCGCGGTAAGCTTCTCAATGTCGAACGCGCCCGCTTCGACCGGATGCTCTCGTCACGCGAAATCGGCACCATCATCCAGGCGCTCGGCACCGGCATCGGCCGCGAGGAATTCAACCTCGCGAAGCTCCGCTATCACAAGATCGTGATCATGACCGACGCCGACGTCGACGGCGCGCACATCCGCACGCTGCTGCTGACCTTCTTCTACCGCCAGATGCCCGAGCTGATCGAGAACGGCCACCTGCTGATCGCCCAGCCGCCGCTCTACAAGGTCGCCCGCGGCCGGTCGGAGGTGTATCTCAAGGACGACGCGGCGCTCGACGACTATCTCGTTGATGCCGGCCTCGAAGGGCTCCAGCTCGATAGCAGCGGAGAGGTTCGCCAGGGGGCCGACCTGAAGGCACTGGTCGATCACGCCCGCCGCGTCCGTACCCTGCTCAAATACGCGCCGAAGAAATATGACCCGGCCCTGCTCGAAGCGCTGGCGCTGGCCGGCGCGCTCGATCCCGAACTCGGCACCGACGGCCGCGCCGCGGCGATCGACAAGGTCGCTGACTGGCTCCAGCAGGGCGACAGCGAAGGCAAATGGTCGGGTGAGCTCGCCACCGAAGGCGGCTATCTCCTCCGCCGCCTGTGGCGCGGGGTTACCGACGTCACCATCATCGAACCAAGCTTCATCGCCTCGGCTGAAGCGCGGAAGCTTCACACGCTGGCCGGCGAACAGCGCGACACCTACGCCCAGCCCTCGACCCTGCGCACCCTGCGCAAGAGCGCTGCGGCGGAGACTGAGCCGACCGTCGGCGCTGGCGAAGGCGAGGAGGCTGCCGAACAGGCCGCCGCCGACACCAAGGGTAAGCCGATCGAGATCACCCGACCGTCAGAGTTGCTGAACACCGTGCTCGCCGCCGGCCGCAAGGGCCTCAGCATCCAGCGCTACAAGGGCCTCGGGGAAATGAACGCCGAGCAATTGTGGGAAACCACGCTCGACCCGGCCAACCGCTCGCTGCTCCGGGTCGAGATCGGGCAGGCCGACATCGCCGACGAAACCTTCTCGCGCCTGATGGGCGAAGTGGTCGAACCGCGCCGCGAATTCATCCAGGACAATGCGCTGAGCGTCGCCAACCTGGACGTCTAGGCGAGGGTCACCCCTACCTGCAATTCCGCGATGAGGGCCTCGCAAAAGGCCGGCAGATCGTCGGGATCGCGGCTGGTGATCAGACCCTTGTCGCGGACCACTTCCTGGTCCACCCAGGTCGCGCCCGCGTTGCGGATGTCGCTCTGGACGGTAGGGTAGGAGGTCAGCGTGCGTCCCTTGAGCTGGCCGGTTTCGATCAGCACCCACGGGGCATGGCAGATTGCCGCCACCGGCTTGCCCGCGTCGAAAAAGGCGCGGACGAAGGCGACCGCTTCCTTCGACGCGCGCAGCTTGTCGGCGCCGACCGTGCCGCCGGGCACCACCACCGCGTCATATTCGGACGCGGACACGACCTCGATTCCCTTGTCGACCGCAATCCGCGAGGCTGGGTCGAGGTCGTTGTTGAAGGTTTCAGCCTCGTCGGTGGACAAGCCTACCACCGTCACGTCCATCCCTGCGTCCTCCAGCGCTTCCTTGGGCTTGGTGAATTCGGGCTCCTCGGTGCCGCGCGGCGCGATCAGGATGGCGACCTTCTTGCTCATGCTCTTCAAACCTCTTCTGGACAGATCGATGGTGCTGCCATTCTGAATGCCCGGCTCGCGACTTGTGTCCGTGCCGGCGCAAGGCTTCCGGCTCGGCGCCTCGCTCGGGAGCAAGCGGCGCGGTGGGGGGTTTGAGCAGACGATGAGAGAGATCACCGGCCAAACATCCCTGACGCTTGCGACCTACAACATGCGCAAGGCGGTCGGCCTCGATCGTCGCCGCGATCCCGACCGCATTCTCGCCGTGCTCGAGGAGGTCGGCGCCGACATTATCGCGCTGCAGGAAGCCGATCGCCGCACCGGGGGACGTGCCTCGGCGGTTCCCCATGAATTGTGGGAAGGCCACGGCCATTGGCTGCCGGTTCCGCTGGGCGTTAGGAACCGCCGCGCGCTCGACCGGCTTCCTACGGTGGGGGCGCGGGTCGATGAATGGCTTAAGGTCGATACCCGCAACATCGGCTGGCACGGCAACGCCATTCTAGTTCGTCCTGATGTGGGCGTGCTCGACGTCGCGGCGCTCGAACTCCCCACACTCGAGCCGCGCGGCGCGGTATTGGTCGAGTTGCTGGTGCGCGACCGCCCCATTCGGATCATCGGCCTCCACCTCGACCTCAGCGGCCTGTGGCGCCGCCGCCAGCTCAAGGCGATCTGCGAGGCGGTGAAGGCGCGCCCGCAGGCGATGCCCACGGTCATGATGGGCGATACCAATGAATGGCGCGCCACCGCCGCCTGCCTGCGCGATCTGGAACACGACTATCATGTCGTCGCGCCTGGCCCGAGCTTTCACGCGCGTCGCCCGATGGCGGTGCTCGACCGCCTGTTTGTCGACTGCAGCCTCCGCGTCGAGGCGTCCGGCGTTCATGTCAGCGATCTGGCGCAAGTCGCCAGCGACCATCTGCCGGTCTGGGCGCGGATCGCGTGGTAGGATGGTGTAGCTCCTCATCCCGGATCAAGTCCGGGGTGACGGACGCTGAAGAGCCTTCAGGCCGCCTTGCCCTGAATCGCCCGCTGCCGCCGCCGCTGAACGCTCGACCCGATGCCGACCGCCTCGCGATATTTGGCGACGGTGCGGCGAGCCAGGACCATTCCCTGTTCCTTGAGAGCGTCGACCAACTGATCGTCGCTCAGCACCTCGGTCTCCGACGCAACCAGCCGCTGGATCGCCGCTTTGACCGCATCGGCGCTGGCGCCCTCGCCATCGTCCGCCGCGACCCCGCTGGCGAAGAAAGAGCGCAGCTCGAATAGCCCGTGGTCGCACAGCAGGCTCTTCGCCGCCGCGACCCGGCTGACCGTGCTTTCGTGCATCTCCACCGCTTCGGCGATCTTGCCCATGGTCAGCGGCCGCAGCGCCGAGACCCCGTCGCGAAAGAAGCCTTCCTGCGCGGTGACGATCGCGCTGGTGATCCGCACGATCGTCTTCGCCCGTTGGTCGAGGGCACGGACTAGCCAGGAGGCGCTCTGATATTGCTCCGACAGCCAGGCGCGGCTCTTTCGGTCGTTCCTGGCCGCCGTTTTCAGTTCCTGGTGATAGCGCCGGTTGACCAGCACGCGGGGAAGTGTCGCGGGGTTGAGTTCGACCACAAAGCCGGTGCGGGTGCGGTGCACCAGCACGTCGGGTTCGGCGGCGGTCTGGGGTTCGGCTGCGAAGCGGCAGCCGGGCTTGGGGTCGTAGGCGCGGAGCTCGCGGATCATGTCCGCCAGATCCTCGTCATCGACCCCGCAGATCCGCTTCAGCGCCGCGGTCTGCCCGCGCGAGAGGAGATCGAGATTGGCGATCAGCCGCGCCATCGCGGGATCGTAGCGGTCGGCGGCCTTGGCCTGCAGCGCCAGACACTCCGCCAGATCCCGCGCGCCGACACCGGCGGGGTCGAGGCCCTGCACGAGCTTGAGCGCGGCTTCGACCTCCTTGACCGGCACCTCCAGCGCCTCGGCAATCGCCTTGAGCGGCGTGGTCAGCCAGCCGGTCTCTTCCAATTCATGGACGATCGCCTCGGCCACCCGCCCTGCGCCATGCAATTGCGCCATCAGATGCTCGCACAGCCCGGTCTCGCAACTCGCCAGCCGATCGAAGTCGAACCCGTCCTCGTCAGCGCCGCCGATCTCGTAGGAAGCGTCGGTCTCCCCCGCCGCCTCGCGCCAGTCGCTGTCGAGCGCTTCGTCGCCCTTGCCGCCAAGCTCGTCCGCGCCCTTGGGATCCGCCGCCGCCTCGCCGAACTCGATATCCTCGCGCACCACGACGTCGCCGTCGCCGCCTATTTCGAGGAGGGGGTTCTTCGCCAATTCCTCGGCGATCGCGGCTTCGACTTCGAGGTTGGTCAGCTGCAGCAGCTTGATCGCGGCCTGAAGCTGCTGGCTCATCACCAGCGACTGGGAAGCGCGGAGGTGAAGTCCCGGTCCCAGTCCCATGTTGCGCGCTTAAGCCCCTACAATTCGAATGATTCGCCGAGATACAGTCGGCGAACGTCAGGATCGGCGACCAGTGCTTCAGGCGTTCCCGCGAACAGCACCTGCCCGTCGTAGATGATGCAGGCGCGATCGACGATGTCCAGCGTTTCGCGGACATTGTGGTCGGTAATCAGCACGCCGATGTCGCGCTGCTTCAGGTCTTTCACCAGATCGCGGATGTCGCTGATGCTGATCGGATCGATGCCGGCGAACGGTTCGTCGAGCAGCATGATCTTGGGATCCGCCGCCAGCGCCCGGGCGATCTCGCAGCGTCGCCGCTCACCGCCCGACAACGCCATCGCCGGGGACGCGCGCAGGCCCGTCAGCCCGAATTCGCCGAGCAACTGCTCAAGCCGGGCAGCGCGGGCGTCGCGGTCGGGCTCGGCAACTTCGAGCACCGCCATGATATTCTGTTCGACCGTCAGCCCGCGAAAGATGCTGGTTTCCTGCGGCAGGTAACCAAGGCCGAGGATCGCGCGGCGGTACATCGGCAGCGGGGTGATGTCCCGTCCATCCATCATGATCCGGCCGTGATCGGGCTTCACGAGACCCATCACCGAATAGAAGCAGGTGGTCTTGCCAGCGCCATTGGGCCCCAGCAGGCCGACCACTTCGCCGCGATGCACTTCCAGGCTGACGTCGCGCAGCACCTGGCGCTTGTCGTAGCTCTTGGCGATGCTGCAGACTTCAAGCCCACGCATCGTCACCGGTTCCGCGGAGTCCGCGGCGAAGGGGATTGTGCTGACTTCGTTCACGGAGCTCAGCCGCCGGTGCGCTGGGGCACGGTGAAGCGGCCCATCACACGTCCGCCGCTTTCGCCCACGCCGCGCGGGCCGCCGTCGACCACCGCTCGGCCGCTGTCGAGGTCGATGGTCATCCGCCCGCCGCTTATCCGCGAATCGCCGCGCTGCAGCTGTACGGACCCGATCAGGGTGATCAGCCGGCGGTTGAGATCATAGATGCCGAAATCACCGCGCGCCGTTTCGGACGGGCTGCGCACGGTCACGCCGCCGCTGGCGTCGAGCCGGTCGATCTGCAGCTTGCCGTCGTTGGTGTAGGCAAGCGTCAGCCGCTCGGTGTCGAGCGTGAGTTCGGCCTGCCGCACCTTGACGTTGCCGGCGAAGATTGCCCTGTCGGCGCGATCCTGCACTTCGATCCGGTCGCTCGCGACGTCGATCGGGGCATTGCTGTTATGCCCTTTGAGCGCCGACACGGGCCCGCCCTGCGTCTGGGCAAACGCGACGCCGCCCGCCGTGGTCGCAACCAGCGCGAGTGCCGTGCCGAAGGTCGAAAGCTTGCCCATGCGGCTCATCTGACGGCGCCGGGCACAATTTTCAACCGCGCGCCGCCATCGAGCACGACGACCCGGCTATCGAGATCGGCCCGCATCCGCCCCGCGGCGAAGGTGCCGAGCTTGAGTTTGCCCGTCACCCCGCCGGTCAACCCGACCTGCCTCGTGCCGAGATCGGCATTGAGGCTGTCCGCGTCGAAGCTTCCGACCGGCATCCGGCCCCCGACCTGACCGGTGCTGCGGACCTGCCGCGTCTTGAGGTCGATCAGCACGTCGCGGGTGACGAGTTGCTCGCCTTCAGGACCGCTGACCCGCACCGGGCCGTTCACCGCGACTTGCTGCCGGTCGAGATCGTAGCGTCCGCGCAGTGCCCGGATGGTCGCAGGGCCTTGGGCCAACCCCAGGCGCGCGCGAATGCCACTGATGTCGACGACCGGCACGTCGCTGGTCTGCTGCACCGCGCGGTCGGCGTTCAAGACGAACGGCTGCCCGTCATTGTCGGTGCCGGTGTAGCGCGCGGCCTCGATCTTCATCCGCTCCTCGGCCCGGCCGACATCCTTTTTATCGAGGATGAAGCTGACTTCCTGATCCTTGGCCAAGGGCAGCATCAGGAACACCGCGCCGACGACGCCCACTGCCGCCGGAAGCGCGATCTTGAGCGTGCCGACCAGCTTGTCGTGCCGGCTGCCGGGCTCCGCCCAGCTTTGCGCCCGCTCGCGCTGAAGGGTGGCGGCGTCGCTCATCAGCTGTGCGCGAAGATGTCCGTTTCGGGCCAGCCGGCATTGTCGAGCGCGGCGCGGGCCGGCAGGAAGTCGAAGCAGGCCTGCGCCAGCGTCATCCGGCCTTCGCGCTGCAGGCGGACGTCGAGCTTTTCCTTCAGCGCATGGAGATAGCGCACGTCGCTGGCAGCATAATCGCGCTGTGCGTCATTGAGGTCGGGGCCGCCCCAGTCGCTGGTCTGCTGCTGCTTGTTGATGTCGGTGCCGAGCAGTTCCTTGACCAGCTCTTTCAGACCGTGGCGGTCGGTATAGGTGCGGACCAGCCGCGACGCGGTGCGGGTGCAATACAGCGGCGCCGCGTTGATCCCGAGGTAATATTGCATGATCGCAACGTCGAACCGCGCGAAGTGATAGAGCTTCAGCCGGTTCGGGTCGCCCAGCAGCGCCTTGAGGTTCGGCGCCGCATAATCGCTGCCGGGCGAGAAGCGCACCAGATGCTCGTCGCCGCCGCCATCGCTCAATTGCACCAGGCACAAGCGGTCACGTCCGGGATGCAGGCCCATCGCCTCGGTGTCGACCGCGATCGGGCCGGGGCCGAACAGGTCCAGGCTGGGCAGGTCTTCTTCGTGAAAATATATGGCCATAAAATGTCCCGAACCCTCTGCGCGAAGCCCGCTTAACCGGTGATGACGCAAGCGCCTAGACAAACGGCTAGAGCACGGCCGTTTTTTCCTGTAGGGTCGAAAACGGAATCATGTCTTTTGACATGCCGTGACCGGTTGCGCCGTTGAGCCCAGCGCGTTGGTTTAAAGAGATTCGGGTTCGAGGAAGTTTGCACGGGCATGGGTTACGATCGAGGGCGTAAGGGCGACCGCGGTGGTCGCGGACGCGACAGCAAGGGTGATTTCGGCGGCGGCGGTGACTTTGGTGGCGGCGGCTTCGGCGGCGGCGACTTCGGTGGCGGCGGCTTTGGCGGCGGCGGCGATCGCTTCGGCGGTGGCGGCGGCGGCGGCGGTTATCGCGGCGGTGGCGGCGGCGGCTTCGGCGGCGGCAGCGGCGGTGGCGGATATCGCGGCGGCGGTGGCGGCGGCTATGGCGGCGGCGGCGATCGCTTCGGCGGTGGCGGCGGTGGTCGCTTCGGCGGCGGCGGCGGCGGCGGCGGTTTCCGCGGCGGCGGCGGTGGTGGTGCCGGTGGCGGCATGCCCCCCCAGGTCGTTGGCGAAGGCAAGGGCGTCGTCAAATTCTTCAACCCGCAAAAGGGCTTCGGCTTCGTGGTCCGCGATGACGGCGGCGAAGACGTGTTCGTGCACATCTCGGCGGTCGAGCAGGCGGGTCTTACCGATCTCGCCGACGGTCAGCCGATCGAGTTCACCTTGGTCGATCGCGGTGGCCGCATCTCGGCGACCAACATCCGCATCGATGGCGAACCGATGGCCGTTGAACGGGCCGAGCGCGCGCCGCAGCGTCAGCTGACCGGTGAAAAGGCTTCGGGCACCGTCAAGTTCTTCAACGCGATGAAGGGCTTCGGCTTCATTCAGCGCGACGACGGACAGCCGGACGCGTTTGTCCACATCTCCGCCGTTGAGCGCGCTGGCATGACCAGCCTCAACGAAGGCGACCGCCTCGAGTTCGAACTCGAAGTCGACCGCCGCGGCAAGCATGCGGCCGTGAACCTCAGCCCGCTCCAAGGCTAAGCGACACGGCACACCCGCGTTCGCGCGAGGGGCAAGAGGGCTCGCCGGGAGAAATTCCGGCGGGCCTTTCTTTGATTGGGGAAACGAACTTATGTGGTGGTTGGCGGGATTGCTTGCGTTCCAGGCTCCAGTGGGAAGCGCGACGCCGGGAAGCTCCGATTTTGATGTGCAATGCATGCTGGTGACCCAGCAAGCGGCGACCGAGATCGAGGACAAACAGATTGCCTTGGCGAACCAGGTCGCCGCGATGTTCTTCATGGGCCGCGTCGATGGCGCCATTGCGCAGGGCCAGCTTGCCGCGGCTGCCGAAAGGGCCGGCGAGGCAATAAAGGGAAAACCGCTGGGTCCGATGCTAATTCAGTGCGGTGACTTCATGCAGCAGCGCGGCAAGATCTTCGAAAAGATCGGCGCCGAGGTGGAGGCGCGGGAAGGGCGCCGCTCGACCCGCTGAGCCTTAGCCTTCCTTGCGAAACGGCAGCTCGGCGCGCAGCGCTTCGAGCTCAAAGGCGACGGCCTCGCGCTCCTGTCGCAGGAAGTCGGCGACCGCGGCGTGGAAGCTGGGGTTCGGGATGAAGTGCGCGCTGTAAGTGAGAACCGGTTCGTAGCCGCGTGCCAGCTTGTGTTCGCCCTGGGCGCCGGCCTGAACCGTCTTGAGGCCGTTGGCGGCCGCCCACTCGATCGCCTGATAATAGCAAAGCTCGAAGTGGAGAAAGGGCACGTCCTCGCGGCAGCCCCAGTAGCGGCCGTAGAGCGTGTCGGCGCCGACCCAGTTGAGCGCGCCGGCGATGGGTGCGCCGTCGCGCTCGGCAAGGAACAGCAACAGGTCGTCGCCCAGCCGCTCGACCGCCAGCTCGAAGAAGGCGCGGGTGAGATAGGGACGGCCCCATTTGCGGCTGCCCGTGTCCTGGTAGAATAGCCACATCGCATCCATCTCGGCCGCGCCGATCTCGCGTCCCCGCAGATGGCGAAACGTCAGCCCCTCGCGTGCGGCGGCGCGTTCCTTGCGGATCGTCTTGCGCTTGCGGCTGCTGCAACGGTCGAGAAACCCCTCGAAGTCCCCCTCGCCCGCGCTGTGCCAGTGGAATTGCACCCCGTGGCGGACCAGCCAGCCGCGCGCTTCGGCAGCGGCGGCCTCCTCGGCGGTGAGAAAGGTGACGTGCCCGGAAGATAACTCGTTTTGCCGGACCACCGCTTCGGCTGCCGCGAGCACGAGTTCGGGCTTGTCTCCTAGGAGGCGCCGGCCGACCACGGGCGTGAAGGGCACCGCGATCTGGAGCTTTGGATAATAATCCCCGCCTGCCCGCTGCCAGGCGTCGGCCCAGCCCTGGTCGAACACATATTCGCCCTGGCTATGCGATTTCAGAAAGGCCGGTGCGGCACCGACGGCCTTGCCGCCTTGATTCACGATTAGCGGCAGCGAGGTCCAGCCGCTGCGGTTGCCGATACTTTCCGAGTCTTCCAGCGCGGCGAAAAAGGCGTGGCTCAGGAACGGGTCCGACGATCCCGCGAGACGGTCCCAGGTCGGCGCGTCCACGGAAGCAAACGAATCGGCGATACGCGCCTCGTCAGGATCATGGTCGGCCATCGCCCTCCCAGATAAGCGCGTCGACCCGATCCGAAAGGGCCTTCTTCTGCGTGATGTCGCGCACGGTCCAGCAGGCGACCGGCCAGCGCCGCCGCGCCTTGGCGACCCACGGGCGGGCCGCCGCGGTCGTCTCCACCGCAAGGAAGGTCGGTCGCGCCAGCCTGATCATGGCGAACCGGTGCCATGCCGGCGTGGCATCGGCGATGACGAGACCGCGCGGGAGCGCCGGCGCGTGGCGGGCGAACCAGGCGCCTACGCGCGGGTCGAAGCTCATCACGCCGACAGGCCCCTCGTGCCTCGCAAGGTCGTGCGCCACGGTGCGGCAAAGAAGATCGACCGGTGGCGGTGGCGAGCCCGCGCGGACCTTGAGTTCGAGCAGGAGGGGCGTTTTGGCCGCGAGGTCGAGCAAAGAGCCGAGCCAAGGGATTCGCTCGTCGCCGCCGGCCAGCGGCAGCGCCATCAGGCTCGCGGCGGGCAAACTCTCGGTCTGCGCGGAAATGCCGCACATCCGCTCAAGCGTCGAATCATGGTGGATCATGGCAGAGCCGTCGCTGCTCAGCCGAAGGTCGCACTCGATACCCGCGCCAGCGGCGATGGCGGCGCGAAAGGCCGCCAGACTGTTTTCGGGCACGCCGGGACCATGCCGGCCGCGATGCGCGAAACCGGCCGGTCCGGCGAACAGCCGATCAGTCGCGGACCTCGACAATCGCGTCCACCTCGACCGCGACGCCGAGCGGCAGCGCCGGCACGCCGACCGCCGCACGCGAATGGCGCCCGGCTTCGCCGAAGACGTCCTGCATCAGTTCGGACGCGCCATTGGCCACCTTGGGCTGGTCGGTGAAATCGCCGGTCGAATTGACGAATACGCCGAGCTTGACGATCCGGCTCACCCGGTCGAGCGAACCGCCGAGCGCGGCCTTGACCTGCGCCAGCACCATCAGGCCGCAGCGACGCGCCGCTTCCTGACCGGCTTCGAGGTCCATGTCGTCACCCAGCCGACCGGTGATCCGGCTGCCGTCGGCGGCGAAGCTGACCTGGCCCGAGACGAACAGCAGATTGCCGCTCTGGACCACGGGGACATAAGCCGCGACCGGGGCGGCGGCTTCGGGAAGGGTGAGGCCGAGTTCGGCGAGGCGTTGATCGATAGACATGGGGCGCGAGTGGCCTTCCGGAGCCGCGAGGTCAAGATTCGCGGTTGGTGGCGAAGCCGGCCCAGTTCTGGCGGGTCGGCATCAATTCGATCGAATTGAAATTGAGATGCGCCGGCTGGTTCGCGACCCACAGGATGGTGTTGGCGAGATCCTCGGCGGTCATCGGCTCGATCCCCGCGTAAAGCGCGTCGGACGCCGCCTGGTCGCCGCCGTTGCGGACGAGGGTGAACTCGGTCTCCGCCATGCCGGGTTCGATGGAAGTGACACGCACGCCGGTCCCGGCCAGGTCATTGCGGAGCATCAGGCTGAACTGGCGGACAAAGGCCTTGGTCGCGCCGTACACCGCGCCGCCCCGATACGGGTAACTGCCGGCGACCGAGGACAGGTTCACGACCAGCCCCTTGGCGGCGATCAGCTTGGGCAGGCAGGCGCGGGTCAGCGCGACGAGGCCGGTGACGTTAGTATCGAGAACGGTCTTGAGGTCGCCCCATTCGCTGTCCTGCAAATCGGACATCGGCGGGGCCAGCCCGGCGTTGTTGATCAGGCAGTCGAGGCCCGACCAGTCGCCATCAAGCCTGGCCAAGGTCTCGACCTGATCGACCTTCTGCATATCGACGCTGAGCGGCAGGAAATTGGCGCCGAGTTCGTCCTGCAGCGCCTTCAGCCGCTCCTCGCGCCGCCCGGTGCCGATCACGCGCCAGCCAGCGCCGACGAAGGCACGGGCGGAGGCGGCACCGATTCCGGCGGTGGCGCCGGTGATGAGGCAGGTCTTCATGATTGGCCTTCTAGTCGTTCCAGGATCCAGGGGGTGGCGGTCGCCCAGTCGTCGATCCGGGCATGGGCATGTTCGGCCGGAGCGGTGACCGCGGCGAGTGTCGGTTCGGCGATCATGTGCAGCCGCTGGGTGTCGGGCGAATGCTGGGCGACCGAGCGGTGATGCTGCGCCAGATCATCGACGAAGACGCTGCGATGTGCGCCGTGCCGTTCGACCAGACGCTTCAGCGGCTCGCCCTTGCCGCCGCTATTGCACACGATCTCGTGATGAATGTCGTGGCGCGCCAGCTGGTCGACTCGCCACGGATGCGCCTTGTGGGGAAGGTTGGTCAGGATCAGGATGTCCGCCGTCTCGCCGATCCGGCCGAGCGCTTCCAGCGCGCCGGGGACGAGGGTCTGGCGATGCATCTCGCCCTCGAAGAAGCGACCGAGGTAGGTCCAGACCTGGTCCTTGGGCACGACTTCGCCATTTGCCTTGAACTTGAGGGCGGTGCCCATGTCGCCGTCCTCGGGGCGGAACAGCACGTCCTGCTCTTCCTCCAGCCAGGAAGAGAAGTGACGAACCATGTGCAGCAGGACTTCGTCACAATCGGTGACGAACAGGGGACGGGCGTTCATGCGTCGAGAGCGATCCTCGCGGCGACGAGTTCCTGCGGTTTCATTCCCAAGGCATCGGCGACGGCGAGGAGGTCGGGCTCGTGATCCTCGAGAAAGCGCAGCACGGCCACCAGTACTTCGGGTTCGGCCGCGCGATGACGCAGATCGTCGACGCTGAGCCCGGTCAGCGAGAGGAGGCGGGACGCGCGCGCTTCGTCTCCCAGCGAGACGGCCAGCGCCTGCAGCGCAACCGTAATGGAGTCAGCATCGTTTGGGATTGGCCGCATCATCATTTATACTGTTTACCATGAGGAGCGCCTGAACATGGCCAGGATCCTGGTTGTCGAGGACAATGCCCTCAACATCAAATTGTTTTGCGACCTGCTTGCGGCGCATGGCCACGACGCGCGCCCGGTGACCGACAGCCGGATCGCGCTGGAGGAAGCCAAGGCATTTCGGCCGCATCTCGTCATCACCGATATCCAGCTTCCTTATGTCAGCGGACTGGAGCTGATTCGTTCGATCAGGGAGGAGCCCGGCCTCGTCGACGTGCCGATCATGGCGGTCACCGCTTATGCGGGGCAGGGCGATGACGACCGCATCCGTGCGGCCGGGGCGCAGGCTTATGTGTCGAAGCCGATCTCGGTTGCCCGCTTCGTGCAGGAAGTAAGTGCCTTGCTGCCCAAGGAAGCGCCAGTCGCCTGAACTGACAATCGGCCGACACACGCAAAGAAGGGCGCCGAAGCGCCCTTAAGCTGCGTCGCAGCTCGTCCTTGCTGAAGCCCCGGCCGAGCGGCCGTCAGGCAAGCCGAAGCGGCTTACTTGATCTTGGCTTCCTTGAAGTCGACGTGCTTGCGGACGACCGGGTCGTACTTGCGGAAGCTCATCTTCTCGGTGGTGTTGCGCGGGTTCTTCTTGGTCACATAGAAGAAGCCGGTATCGGCCGTGCTGACGAGCTTGATCTTGACGGTTGCCGGCTTGGCCATCGTGGTGCACCCAAAGTCTGGAAAAACAAAGAGCGGCCCAAAGCCGCCCGTATCGGGCGCCCCAATGACGCTGGCGGCGGCGCTTGTCAAGGTCACTCAGCCCTCATCTGCCCGTCATGCCCGCGTCTTATCGCTCTGTTTACCCTCTGCGCGCACTCTCCACGAGCAGCAAAGAGGTGACGCATGGGTGATTCGGTTTCCGACCTCCACCACGATCTGCAGCGCAGGCTGCATGATATTCGCGCACGCGCCGAGGCGCTCAGCCCACTCGACATTCATGCCCGGATGGACGCGATCCGCGGTGCCGCCGACCGGGCCGGTCTGCACGCTATGGAGGGGCTCGCCCGCCTGTCGTCGCAGCTTGCCCTGCTGCCCGGCTGCCGGGTCGCGACCAGCGCCTGCCTCGCCCATGCCGAGGATGCGATGGCCGCCCGCACCCAGGCCGAGCATCAGGCGATCCTGGCGGCGGTGGCGACGCGCCTGCACTGACACCGAAGGCGGAGGAACTTCCGCCCGCCTGTTCGTTACGCCTCCATGCGTGACTTTTCGCAGCTGCTCGATGCGCTCGTCTACACCCGCTCGCGGCTGGCGAAGCTCAAGCTGATCGGCGACTATCTTCGCCGCACACCCGATCCCGACCGCGGCTATGCGCTGGCGGCGCTGACCGGATCGTTGGATATCCCCCACGTCAAAGGAGCGGTGATCAAGGCGCTCGCCTCCGAGCGGGTCGATCCGCTGCTGCTGCGGATGAGCCACAATTATGTCGGCGATCTTGCCGAAACCGTCTCGCTGCTGTGGCCGAGCGCCGAGGGCGAATGGGACGACGGCACCATCACGATCAGCGAGGCGGTGAACCGCCTGCGCTCGGCCAGCCGCTCGGACGCGCCGGCGGTGCTGACGGCGATGCTCGACCATCTCGACGCGCCCGGCCGCTACGCGCTGTTGAAGCTCGCCACCGGAGAGCTGCGCGTCGGGATCAACGCCCGCAATGCCAAGCAGGCCTTCGCCGACGCGTTCGAGGTCGATGTCGAGGCGGTGGAAGAGGTCTGGCACGGATTGAAGCCGCCTTACCTCGAGCTGTTCGCGTGGGGCGAAGGTCGCGGCGAGCAACCGACCGCGCGCGACGTGCCGGTGTTTCGGCCCTTCATGCTGGCCCATCCGCTGGAAGATGCCGAGCTCGATCTCGACGCGTATGCCGCCGAGTGGAAGTGGGACGGGATCCGCCTGCAACTGGTCCATGCCGGCGGCGAGACGCGGCTTTACAGCCGCACGGGCGATGACGTGACGCGCAGTTTTCCCGAAGTGGCCGAAGCCTTTAGCGTGCCTGCCGTGCTCGACGGCGAGTTGCTGGTGCGCGGGGCGGGCCAGGGACTGGATGAGCATGGCGGGTCGGCGGCAAGCTTCAACGCGCTGCAGCAGCGGCTCGGGCGCAAGGTCGTCAGCGCCAAGATGCGCGACGAATATCCGGCGTTCGTCCGGCTCTACGACCTGCTGTTCGACGGCGAGGAGGATCTGCGCGGGCTACCGTGGGCCGAGCGGCGGGCGCGGCTGGAGGGGTTCATGGAGCGGCTGCCGGCCGACCGGTTCGACATCAGCCAGTTGATCGAGGCCGAGAATTTCGCCGAGCTGGCCGAGATACGCTCGGGCGCGCGTGACGCGGCGATCGAAGGCATGATGCTGAAGCGCCGCGACGCGCCGTATGTGTCCGGGCGCCGCGTCGGCCTCTGGTACAAATGGAAGCGCGATCCGCTGACCGCCGATTGCGTGGTGATGTACGCGCAGCGCGGAAGCGGCAAGCGGTCGAGCTTCTATTCGGATTTCACCTTCGGCTGCTGGGCCGAGGACGGCGAGCTGCTGCCCGTGGGCAAGGCCTATATGGGCTTCACCGACGAGGAGCTGAAATGGCTCGACCGCTTCGTGCGGCGGCATACCGTGAACCGCTTCGGCCCGGTGCGCGAGGTCGAGAAGACGCTGGTGTTCGAGGTGGCCTTCGATTCGATCCACCAGAGCAAGCGCCATCGCTCGGGGCTGGCGATGCGCTTTCCGCGGATCGCGCGCATTCGCAAGGACAAGCCGGCGCACGAGGCCGACAAGGTCGCGACCCTGTTGGCGATGGCGACCTAGAGGCGCTTTTCCAGCACGGTGAATTCGAGGTCGTCGAACAGCGCGCCGGCGTGCGGCCATTCGTCGTACGGGAACGGACGGCGCTCCCCGGTCGGACGATAATCGCGGCGGTTGTAGAAGGAGAGCAGTTCGCGGCGGCGGGAGAAGACCTGCATCTCCATCCGCTGCGCACCGAGGACTTCGCTGGCGTAGTTTTCGGCCGCCACCAGCAGCCGCTTGCCCAGCCCCTCGCCCTGCAGTGACGGATCGACGGTCAGCATGCCGAGATAGACGAGATCGGCGCTTAGCTGGACCAATCGCACGCAGGCGCGGATCGTGCCGGCATCGCGCCACACGAGCAGGTGATCGCCGGCATCGAGAAAGCTTTGCAATTCGGCGACGCTGGTCCGGTCACCGGTCAGGAGATCGGCTTCATGGCTCCACCCCGCCCGCGCGGTGTCGCCCCGGTAGGCCCGCTCGACCAGGGCGTGAAGGGTCGGGAGATCGGCGGTGGTGGCGCGTTCGAGCTGCATCGCTCAGCGCTGCTCCTCGTCGCCGAAAATCGCAACCCGGCGCCCGCCCGCGTCGGCCTTGCCGCGATACATGCCGGCGGAATTGAAGCTGTAGGCCATCTCGCCGGACGGCGTGACCACGATCACCCCGCCGCTGCCGTCGATGGCCGCCACTTCCTGCATCACCGTATCCGCTGCCGTGGCCGCATCTTCGCCGAGCAGGCGCATCCGTGCGCAAATCTCGTGAGCGACACCGACCCGGATGAACATTTCGCCCGATCCCGTCGCCGACACCGCGCCCGCGCGATCGTCGGCATAGGTGCCAGCCCCGATGATCGGCGTGTCCCCGATCCGGTTCCAGCGCTTGCCGGTCATGCCGCCGGTCGAGGTCGCGGCGGCGACGTGACCGTGAGTGTCGAGCGCCACCGCGCCGACGGTGCCGTAGCGATATTCGAGGTCCAGTGCGCTGACATCACTCGCCCGGAAGATCTCGATCTGGCGGCGGCGATGCTCGGTTTCGAAGTACGTTGGATCGACCTGCTCCAAGCCTTGATTGCGCGAAAAGGCGTCGGCGCCTTCGCCGCTCAGCATGACGTGATCGCTCGCTTCCATGACCCGGCGAGCAAGGCCGACCGGGTTGCGCGTCGCCGTCACGCCGGTCACCGCCCCGGCGTCGCGGCTGCGACCGTCCATGATCGCGGCATCGAGCTCGATCCTGCCGTCGTAGGTCAGCACCGCGCCATGACCGGCATTGAAATTGGGATCGTCCTCCAGCACCCGCACCGCCGCATCCACCGCATCGAGCGCAGCGCCGCCTGCTTCAAGCACCGCAGCACCCGCCGCCAGCGCACGGTCGAGCCCGGCGCGAATCTCGGCTTCCTTGCCGGGCGCCCGGTCGAGCTGCGACCGCTCGATCACGCCTGCGCCGCCGTGGATCACGAGCTTCCAGTCGGTGGCTCGGGCGGGGGTCGTCATGAGAAATAGCTCCAGATTTGCAGGCACATCGCGCCGCCGCCCCCTAGCGCAAGGCTCAGGCCCTTGCACCGTGTATCGCGTCGATATATAAGTGATATCAATTAAAGGAGACGATCATGTCGGACGGGGGTATCATCAATCTGTCGGCGAGCCATGAGCGGCCGGCGCAGACGTTCAGCGGCTATGCCATGCTGCTTCTGCTGCTGGTCGCCATCGTGGCGCAAGTCGTGTCGGTGCTCGGCCTGATCGGTTCCGAGGGCGCGGGCTCGCCGCTTGCGATCGTCGGGGTCGTGGTGTCGCCGATCGCCCTGCTGTTCATCCTGTGCGGCTTTTACATGCTGCAGCCCAATCAGGCGGCGTCGATCACCTTGTTCGGCTCTTATCGCGGGACCGACCGCAAGACCGGGCTGCGCTGGGTGTGGCCGTGGGAAATGCGGGCCAAGGTGTCGGTCCGTTCGAACAACTTCATCTCCGAGCGCATCAAGGTCAACGACCTGCGCGGCAACCCGATCGAGATGGCGGCGCAGGTTGTGTGGCGCGTGGTCGATACCGCGCAGGCGCTGTACGATGTCGACGACTATAAGGCGTTCGTCGCGGTGCAGGTCGAAGCGGGCATCCGCGCCATCGGCTCGCGCTATCCGTATGACGATTTCGAGCATCTCGAGGTCACGCTGCGCGGCAATCACGACCAGGTCGGGGTCGAGCTTCGCCAGGAGCTGAATGCGCGGCTGGCGGTGGCCGGGATCAGCGTCGACGAATGCGGCTTCACGCACCTAGCCTACGCGCAGGAGATCGCCGGCGCGATGCTTCGCCGTCAGCAGGCGCAGGCGGTGGTTGCTGCCCGCAAGACCCTGGTCGAAGGCGCGGTCGGAATGGTCGAAATGGCGCTTGCCATGCTGAGCGAGAAGAATGTGGTCGAGCTCGACGACGAGCGCCGCGCGGCGATGGTGTCGAACCTGATGGTGGTGCTGTGCGGCGAGCGCGACACGCAGCCGGTGGTCAACACCGGAAGCCTGTATCAGTAAGCGCACATGGCGGCGCGCAAGGCCTTTCCACTGCGAATCGATCCCGACCTCTGGTCGGCGGTGGAGCGCTGCGCGACCGCTAACCTCCGCTCCGCTAATGCCGAAGTCGAATGCCTGCTGCGCGAAGCGCTGAAGAGCCGGGGGGTCAAACTGTCGCCGCCCCAGCCGGTCAAGCGCGGCCGGCCGTCCAAGGAGAGTGAATGATGCCTGCCCTGCTCATTGCCGCTGCCGTCCTCGCCGCGCAGGGGGTACCGCCCGCCAGGGTCTCGTCCGGCACCGCCATCCGCGCGGAGGCGAATGGCGCGCTGGAAGCCTATCTCCTGACGCCGGCGGGCAGGCCCAAGGCGACCATGATCATCATTCCGGGCTCCGGCCCTACCGATCGCGACGGCAACAATCCGAATGCCGTCAAGGCGGCGCCGTATCGCAAGCTTACCGAGGCGCTGGTGACGCGCGGCGTGGCGACGCTGCGGATCGACAAGCGCGGCATGTACGGGAGCAAGGCCGCCGGCAATCCGAACGAGGCAACCTTTGCCGATTATGACGGCGATGTCCGGGCCTGGGTCGAAACCGCACGCCGTCGCACCGGTCAGAAATGTGTGTGGGTCGCAGGGCACAGCGAGGGCGGGCTGGTCGCACTGCGCGCCGCTGGCGGTCCGAATGTCTGCGGTGTCGTGCTGCTGGCAACGCCCGGCGAGCGGCTTGGCGACACCATCCGCAAGCAGCTTCGCGCCAATCCCGCCAATGCGCCCGTGCTTGCCTCGGCCGAGGAAGCGCTGGGCGAACTCGAGGCCGGTCGCAGGGTCGCGGTGACGGGCCTGCACCCGGCGCTGGCGCAAGGGTTGTTCAACCCCGCGGTGCAGGGATTCATGATCGAGCTGCTGGCGCAGGATCCGGCCAAGCTGGCAGCGGCGGTCAAGCGGCCGATGCTGATCGTGCAGGGCGGGCATGACGTGCAGGTCGGGACCGTCAATGGCGAGGTGCTGAAGAAGGCCGCGCCCAAGGCGTCTTACGTGCTGTTTCCGGCGATGAACCATGCGCTGAGTGATGCGCCGGCCGAACGCGGCCCGAACCTGGCTACCTACGCCGAGACGGATCGTCCGCTGACGCCCGGGCTTACCGACCGGATCGCCGCCTTCGTGACGGGCAGGAAGTGATGGACGAGCCGTGGTTCACCTACTGGGTGCGGCCTGGCGGCAAGCGGAACATCAATCCCCGCAACGCGAAGGGCTGGTCAGCGCTCGCAATCTTCGTCGTCCTGGTGACGATTCCGTCTTTCTTCCTCGATCCGTGGCTCGATCGAAACAAGTGGCTGCTCGTCCCCTACATTGCGGGAATCGGGCTGGTCACCTTCGGCTTCGTCCGCTTCGCCATTGCCAAATCGGAGCGCGTCGAGCTCGACCTTACTCCTGACGAGCTGGCAGAATTCCGCGCCTGGAAGCGGCGCGGCAAGCGCTGAGGCTTATTCGCTGCTGCGCCCCGGTCGCTGCGGGGCCTGGCCGCGCAGGATCGCGTCATCGAGCATCCGGGCAAGGCGCAGGCCGCCGGCCAGCACCTGCTGGCGCACCGCCGGGATCAGCGCCTGCACTTCGGCCTCGGTCACCACGCCGCGCTCGTCCTTGCCCCGCTCGCGGCAGGGATCGCCAAGCGCCGTCGTGTACGCATAGGTGCGGGCGTTTTCCCACGCCTTGCGGCTCCAGTCCTCGACCGTGCCGCTGGCCAGCTCGGCCTTCTGCGCCGGGGTGACACCGCTCAGCAGGCCTTTGACGCCGCCCGGGGGCGAGGTGACCGCACGCTCGGGGATCCAGCCGTCCCAGATCCCGTGAAGATTGGTCCGGCCTTCGACGATGCCGTAGGTGACCGGCACCTGGTTGCCGCCAAGGTCGCCGCGGTCGCCGCCGTGCATCGGCTGCGCGAGGTCGCCGACGAAGTGGACGAGATAGGCGAGCGCCATCACCCGCTCGCGCACCGGCAATTTCTTGTCGGCCAGCAGACGCGCGTTGCGGTCGATCTGCGCCGACACGCAATTGCCGTCCTTGCACGCATCACGCAGGCTGAACGGCTTGCAGATGTTGACGTTCTGATAATGCCAGCTCGATTGATAGCTGAAGCGGTCGCCCATCGGCTTGATGCAATCGGCCCAGACGCTGGCATCCTCCAGCGTGCCGACCGGACATTCCGGGGTTTCCAGCCGCGCGCCTTCGCGCATCAGGGCACGAAGCTTCGTCCGCGTCTCCGGCTTGATCTGGTCCCAGGCGATGCTGGCGACCATGCGGTGGGTATATTCCCAATAAGCTGCGGCAGGCGCGGCGGCGGTCAGCGCCAGAAGCGCTGCGAGGAGTCTGATGATCGGCACGCCGCTGCTTTAGCGCCGCCCCGAGGCCGGCGAAAGCCTGCCTTGGTTACGTCATGCAAGGGCTCTATATGACTGTTATGTCTTCACTTCGCCCCTGGCGTCATATCGAGCGCCGCAAATCCCGTCAGATCATGGTCGGCAACGTGCCTGTCGGCGGCGATGCGCCGATCACCGTCCAGACCATGACCAACACGCTGACGAGCGACGCCAAGGCGACGATCGAGCAGATCCGTCGCTGCGAGGAAGCGGGTGCCGACATCATCCGCGTGTCCTGCCCCGACGTCGAAAGCACGGCCGCGCTGCGCGAAATCGTGCGCAAGGCGACGGTGCCGATCGTCGCCGACATCCATTTCCATTATCGCCGCGCTCTGGAGGCGGCCGATGCCGGGGCCGCGTGCCTGCGGATCAACCCGGGCAATATCGGGTCGTCCGAGCGCGTCGCCGAAGTCGTCCGCGCCGCCAAGGCCAATGGCTGCGCGATCCGCATCGGGGTCAATGCCGGAAGCCTCGAAAAGGATCTGCTCGAGAAATATGGCGAGCCCTGCCCCGAGGCGCTGGTCGAAAGCGCGCTCGATCACATCCGCATCCTCGAGGATCACGGCTTCCGTGACTACAAGGTCGCGGTGAAGGCGAGCGACGTGTTCCTTGCCGTCGCCGCCTACACCGAGCTTGCGAGCCAGGTCGATTGCCCGCTGCATCTCGGTATCACCGAAGCGGGCGGACTGATCGGCGGAACGGTCAAGAGCAGCGTCGGCCTCGGCATGCTGCTGTGGAGCGGGATCGGTGACACCATTCGCGTCTCGCTCTCGGCCGAGCCCGAGGAAGAGGTTCGGGTCGGCTACGAATTGTTGAAGAGCCTCGGCATCCGCAGTCGCGGCGTGCGGGTCATCTCCTGCCCGTCCTGCGCGCGGCAGGGCTTCGATGTCATCCGCACAGTGGAGAAGCTCGAAGAGCGCCTCCAGCATATCCGCACACCGATGAGCCTGTCGGTTCTCGGATGCGTGGTGAACGGCCCCGGCGAAGCGCGCGAGACCGACATCGGCGTAACCGGTGGCGGCAACGGCAAGCACATGGTCTATCTGTCGGGCGTCACCGATCACCATGTCGCCGACGAGAATATGGTCGATCACATCGTCAAGTTGGTCGAGGCGAAGGCGGCCGAGATCGAAGCGGCGGAAGCCGCCACCGCCGAGCCGGCCGCCGCCGAGTAACCCGGGCACGTCCGCCGGGGTTGCGCCCGCCCCGCCATCGTCTAGGCCGCGCGGCATGACCGCGCGCGCCGCCTCTCCCGCCATCGCCTTTGCGGTCGGCACGCTCGGCATCGCGCTGTTCTCGGGCATGGACGCGATCATGAAGGGACTGGTGCTGGCGATCGGCGTCTATTCCACCATGCTGTGGCGAAGCTTCGCCGGTGTGGCGCTCGCGGGAGCAGCCTATGCCTCGCGGTGGAAGCGTTGGCCCGAGCGGCGGGTGTTGCGGCTACATGTCGAGCGCGGCGTCCTGACCAGTTTCATGGGGCTGCTGTTCTTCTGGGGGATCGGTCACGTTCCGCTGGCGCAGGCCATCGCCCTCGCCTTCATCGCCCCGCTGATCGCGCTGTATCTGGCGGCGGTCCTGTTGGGCGAACAGGTCGGCAAGCGCACGGTCGGGGCCTCGCTCCTCGCTTTCACCGGCGTGATCGTGATCTTCATCGGCCAGGCCCGTGCCGATCTCGGGCGCGAAGCGCTACTCGGAAGCCTCGCGATCCTGCTGTCGGCGGTGCTGTATGCGGTGAACATCATCATGATGCGGCGGCAGAGCCAGGCGGCCGGGCCGATGGAAATTGCTTTCTTCCAGAATTTGACGGTCACCGCCGTGCTGCTTGCCGCCCTGCCGGTGATCGGGACCGAGTTGCCGGCCATGATTCACTGGCCGGCGCTGCTGGGGGCCGCGGTGTTGTCCACCCTGTCGCTCCTGCTCCTATCCTGGGCTTATGCGAGGGCCGAAGCGAGCTATCTGGCGGCGACCGAATATACCGCCTTCCTGTGGGCGGCGCTGTTCGGCTGGCTGGTATTCGGCGAGCATCTCAGCGCCTTCACCCTCGCCGGGGCGGTACTGATCGTCGCCGGCTGCCTGCTTGCCGCGCGCAGCCCGCAGGCAGCCAACCCGCATCTCGAAGCGGCACCCTAGGAGCGAATCATGGCGTGGATCCTGCTCATCATCGGCGGCCTGTTCGAGGTCGGGTTCACCACCTCGCTGCGGTTCGTCGACGACTTTCGCAACCTGCCGTGGACGGGGGCCTTTCTGGTCAGCGTGACCTTGTCGATGCTGCTGCTCGAACGCGCCGCGCGCGAAATACCGATGGGCACCGCTTATGCGGTGTGGGGTGGGATCGGGGCGATCGGGACGGTGGTGGTCGGCATGGCGTTCTTCGACGAGCCTTCCACCACCATCCGCCTGCTGCTGATCCTCGCCATCGTCGCGGCGATCGCGGGCCTGAAGCTCACCGCCTAGCGGCGCTGAGGTTCCAGCGCCGGGGCGACCTCGGGCGAGGCTTCGATGCTGGAATAGAAGTTGGGCCGTGGGAACGGCCCCCGCACCTGCTCAAACGCATGGCCGAAGCCGAGCAGCCGCCCGTCCGACCATTTGGGCCCGACAAAGCTCAAGCCCACCGGGAGCCCGCGCACCAGTCCCATCGGGACGGTGAGGTGCGGATAGCCCGCCACCGCTGCCATCGAGCCGATCGCATTGCCGCCCGGCGATTGGTCGCCATGCACCGCGTCGATCTTCCACGCCGCCGGCCGGGTCGGAAAGACGACCGCGTCGACGCCGCTCAGCAGCCGGTCGAGATCGGTGGTGGTGATCCGCAGGCTGTTGGCGCGAGCTTTCTTGTAGGCGGGGTCGGCGAGCCCCTTGGTCTTTTCGGCTTCCTCGAAGGTCTCCTGCCCGAACAGCGGCGTCTCTGTCGCGGCATTGGCCTTGTTGAAGGCGATCAGGTCGGCGAGGGTCTTGGGGCCGGCGGAAGGACTGCCGGCCAGATAGGCGTTCATGCCGGCTTTGAGCTCAGTCAGCAGCACCGCATATTCGTCGTTGCCGTAATTGCCGGTCGGCTTGAATTCCTTGATTTCGATAAGCTCGGCGCCGGCCTGCCGAAGCTGGCCAAGGGCCTGCTCGAAGGCGGCATCGGTCCCGAAGCCGGCGGCAAAGCGCAGCACCGCGATCTTCTTGCCGCGCAGCGCATCGGCGGAGAGACCGGCGCGATAATCGGTCTTGCGACGGTCGGCCTCGGCGGTGGCGGGATCGGCCGAGTCGGTGCCGGCGATCACCGTCAGCAGCTCGGCGGCCTGCGCGACCGTGCGGGTCATTGGGCCGGCGGTGTCCTGGCTTTCGCTGATGGGCACGATGTGCGTCCGGCTGACGAGGCCCATGGTGGGCTTGAGGCCAACCACGCCGTTCATGCTCGCCGGGCAGGTGATCGAGCCGTCGGTTTCGCTGCCGATGGCGTAATCGGCATAGCCCGCCGCCACCGCCGCGCCCGATCCGCTCGAACTGCCGCAGGTGTTGCGGTCGAGCGCATAGGGGTTGCGGGTCTGACCACCGACCGCACTCCACCCCGAGATGCTGTTGGTGGAGCGGATGTTGGCCCATTCGCTAAGGTTGGTCTTGCCGAGGATCACCGCGCCCGCTTCGCGCAGGCGGGAAACGATGGGCGCGTCCCGCCCGGTGTTGTTGCCGGCAAGCGCCAGGCTGCCGGCGGTGGTCGGCATCCCCCGTGCCTCGATATTGTCCTTGAGCAAAATCGGACGACCACGCATCGGTCCGCTTCCCGGCGGCGCTCGGTCGACCCGGCCGGCCTGATCGAGCGCGGTGGGATCGAGCGCGATGACGGCGTGAAGCTTTGCATCCTGCGCCGCGATCCAGGCGGCGGCGGCCCGCACGCTGTCGGTCGCGGTCAATTGCTCGAAGTCCGGACGAACGGGAGGCGGCGGCACGGCAGTCGCCGCCATCGGAGCGGGGCCAGAGGCCGGCATGGGGTCGGGCGAGGTGGTCGCACAGCCGCCGAGCAACAGGGCAGCGAGGAACGGGATACGCGGGTCGCTGGTCAAAGCCTGGCTCCGGTTGGTCGAAAGGTCGGGGTGACAGACATTTCAGGTTCATCGCAGAGGCACAAGCCGCCGGAACGATTGAACCGCAGATCCTTTTCAAGGCAGACATGACCAAGACCCTTCTTCTCGCCTCCACGGCGTTTTTCGCCGCGCCCCTCGCTGCCCAGGAGGCGCCTGCGCCCGCCCCCACGCCGACGGAGCAAAACGTGACCGGCCAAGCCGCCACCGCGGCCGCGACGCAGCCGGCGGTCACGTCGCAGATCGTGACCGACGAGGAAGGGGAGGAAGTCGAGGAGATCACCGTTACGGGCTCCCGCCCACGCGGCTCGGTGATCGGCAACATTCCACCCGAAAACGTCCTCGACAGCCGCGACATCCGCGCCACCGGCGCGACCAGCATCGGCGAACTGCTCGATTCGATCGCGACCCAGACCGGCAGCGCGCGCGGCCGCGGCGCGGGGGCGCCGGTGGTGCTTTTGAACGGGCAGCGCATCTCGGGCTTTCGTGAGCTTCGCGATCTTCCGCCCGAAGCGATTCAGCGGACGGAGATCCTGCCCGAAGAGGTGGCGTTGAAATACGGTTATGCCGCCGACCAGCGCGTGGTGAACATCGTGCTTCGCCGGCGCTTCGATTCGACCACGGTGGAGCTTGGCGGGCGGGTCGCCACCGATGGCGGCTATGCGACCGGCCGGGCCGATGCCGGCAAGCTGATCATCCGCGAGAAGACCCGCACCAGCGGGAATGTCCGCCTCGAAGGCAACAACCCGCTGTTCGAGAACGAACGCACTATCGGCGTCCGAGCGGAGGACACGATCGACAGCCGGCCGTTCCGTACCCTCGTCGGCGCCGGGCAGACCGCGCGGGTATCGGGGACGCTGAGCCGGCCGGTATCGTCGATCTTCAACGGCACGCTGACCGGCGAGGCCGAGCGGCGCAACGGCAGCAGCGGGCTCGGGCTGCTGAATGGCGATTATCTGCGCCGCGAAACCAGCGGGACGACCTTCGGATTGGGCGCGTCGCTCAACGGGCAGATCGATCGCTGGCGGCTGTCGTCCACCGCCAATGGCGAAATCGTGCGCAGCGAATCGGAGACCGCGCTGCGCGGCGATCTCAGCGAATCGACCCGCCGGTCGCTGGTGGTGGACGCCACCGCCAACGGGCCGCTGGTCCAGCTTCCGGCGGGGATGGCCAATGTCACGCTGAAAGCCGGGGCAAGCGCGCTCGGGATCGAGAGCAAGAGCCGGCGGCTCGGCCTCATCACGCCGTCCAATTTCAACCGCTACATCGCCGAAGGCTCGGCCAATGCCGACCTGCCGCTTACCGAGCGCGCCTCGGCGATCGGGCGGCTTACCGCCAACGTGAATGGCGGGCTGCGCTATCTCGACGATTTCGGGACGCTGACCAGCATCGGCGCGGGCCTCAACTGGTCGCCGGCGGCACGGCTCAACCTGCTCGCCAGCTGGACCCGCGAAGAAGGCGCGCCGTCGTTGCAGCAGCTCGGCGACCCGTTCCTCGAGACCACCGGCGTGCCCTTCTTCGACGCGCGTAACGGGGTCACTGTGCCGGTCACCACCATCACGGGCGGCAATCGCGATCTCGAGGCGGACAGGCGCAACGTGTTAAAGATCGGCGGCAATTGGCAGCCGTTTGAGGAGCAGAATCTGCGCCTCCGCGCCGAATTCGTCCGGCAGACCATCGACAATCCGCAGATCAGCTTCCCCGCCGCGACCGCCGCGCTGGAACAGGCGTTTCCGAACCGCTTCCAGCGCGACGCGTCGCTGCGGCTGATCAGCGTCGACCTGCGCCCGGTGAACGCCGATCGCTCGACCCGCGAGACGCTGCGCTGGGGCTTCGATTTCACCAAGTCACTACTGACGCAGCGTCCGTCGCAGCAGACGATCACGCGCTTGGTCGACCGTGCCCGGCAGCAGGGTCTGATTTCCAACGCGCCGCGGCCGAACACCGATGGGACAACGCCGGCGCCGACCGTCACCGTTCGCACGGAAGGTGATGCGCCACCGTCGCCCCCGCCCTCGGGTGCTGCCACCCGCGGAGGACAGGGCGGCGGGCCTCGCTTCGGTGGTGGCGGTCCAGGCGGCGGTGGTGGGCGTTTCGGCGGCGGACGGGGCGGACGCCTGACGCTGTCGGCGACGCATACCGTGACCTTCACCGACGAACTGGTGATCGGACCGGGCTTGCCGGTGCTCGATTATCTCGGCGGCGAGGCGCTGAATTCGAATGGTGGCCGGCCGCGGCATCAGGTCGAGGTCGAAAGTGGCTATTACAACAATGGCCTGGGGCTTCGGCTGAGCGGTGACTGGCGCAGCGGAACCCGGATCGCTTCGACCGGCCAGGATCTGCGCTTCTCGCCTTATGCGACCTTCGACCTGCGCGCCTTCGCCAATCTCGGCGAGCGGCTCGACCTCGTCACCAAGGTGCCGTTCCTGCGCGGCAGCTCGGTGCGGTTCGAGGTGAATAACATCTTCAATGCGCGGCCGCAGGTGAATGGCGCGTCGAGCACCATTCCCTTCGCCTATCAGCCCGACCGGCTGGAGCCGATCGGGCGGACGGTGGGCGTGACCTTCCGCAAATTATTCATTCCCAACCGCTTCATCCAGCGCGCCTTTCAGCAGCGCGCGGCGGGTGGGCGACCTGACGAATAAAGACGGGGGGCGAGGGGCTTAGAACCCTTCGCGCTTCGCCCGCTCGAGACCGTCGACGATCACCTTCTTGGCGTCTTCGCGGTCGCCCCAGTGACCGACACGGGTCCACTTTTCGGGCTCGAGGTCCTTATAGTGGGTGAAGAAGTGGGCGATCTGGTCGAACACGATCTTTGGCAGATTCTCGCCCTCGCCGATCCCTTCGTAATAAGGGGTCGTCTTGAGGTCGGGCACCGCGAGCAATTTCTCGTCGCCGCCGGCTTCGTCTTCGAGGAACAGCACGGCGACCGGGCGCGCGCGCACGACGCAGCCCGGCATGAACGGCCAGCGGTTCATCACCAGGCAGTCGAGGGGATCGCCGTCTTCGCCCAACGTGTGGGGGATGAAGCCGTAGTTGGCCGGATAGCGCATCGCGGTGTGCAGGATGCGATCGACGAAGATGGCGCCCGACTTCTTGTCGAGCTCATACTTCACCGGCTCGCCGCCGATCGGCACTTCGATGACGACGTTGATGGATTCGGGCGGATTGGCGCCCGCCGGCACGAGATCTAGGTTCACTTTGGCTCCAGAAGGATATCGAGGGCGCCCCGCCCTTCGCCTGTTTTGATGAGGCGCGGATAGCGAAGACCGCCGTTCCAGGAAAGAGGCACGGACCGGACGCTGTCGCCGCGCTTGATCGTCAGGGGGATCGGCGTCGTGCCGCCCTTGGCCGCGGTGATCGCCGCCTTGAGCGCGTCTTCGCTATAGGCCTTCTCGCCGACCGCGACGATCGTCTGACCGGTGGTGAGGCCGGCCTTGAAGGCGGGACCGTCCCAGATCACGGCGGTGATCTTGCCTTCGCGGTCGAGGCTCATGCCCAGCGACCAGCTGTAATTGTGACCGCGCGACGATTTCATCGACGCCGCCAGCGCCGCGTTGGGCGTGTCGGTGTATTCCAGCCGGTAGCCCGAGGCGGTGAAGCCGTTCAGCGGCGCGCCGGCCGACGACGGCTCGTAGACTCGCTGCTGAAGGAAGCTGCGCCAGTCATAGCGGTGAACGGCGTTCAGGCCCGCCACGATATCGTCGAGGGTGTAGGTGCGCACGCCCCAATCGCCCTCGCGGGTACCGAAGAAAGCGCGGGCGAAATCATCGAGGCCGCGGCGATTGCCCGTGCCCCTGCGAATAATCGCATCGGCTTCTAGCCAGACCAGCATGCCTTCGTTGTAATAATCCTCGTTGCGCTGCCAGCTGGTCCACGCCTTAGGCCGACGCGCCGAGACAATCGGATCGTTGGTGGTGTCGACCAGCGGGCGCCATTCGCGGCCCTTGGTGAGGTCGAGGGCGGCGGCGATGTTGGCCATCTTGTCCAGCACCTCGGCCTTGGTCGACAGGCCCGAACGGGCTTCGAGCACGTGGCCCCAGAACTGGGTCTGCCCTTCGTACACCCACAGCAGGCTGTCGCGCATCGGGGTGCGGAAATCGGGGGTGAACAGGTCGGCGGGGCGGCGGTGCTTGCCGTTCCAGCTGTGCACGAATTCGTGCGGCAGCAGATTGTGGTCGGGGAGACTCGCCTTCCAGTCGGTGAAGTAGCCGGGGTCGTTCTGGTTTTCGGATGAGCGATGATGCTCGAGCCCGATTCCGCCCATCTTGTCGGTGATGGCGTGGAGGAAATCGTAATGGTCGAACTGGCGCGTCCCGAACAGGCGAACGGCCTGGGTCACGAGATTGCGGTGACGCTGAAGCACGTCGGCGGAGACGACCACCTCCTTCGGGCTGTCGGCGATCGTGTTGAGGGAGACGTTCTGGCCGAGATCGTCGCGACGGAAATAGCGGCCGGCGAAGATCGGCGAATCCTGCAGCGTCTCGTAGCTGACGGTGTCGTAGGTGACCCGCGTGCCGGTAGTGGCGGTCGGGCGAAGCGCCGTCGCGGACCGGAAACCGGCGGGGTAAGTGACCGTCGCGCTGACCGGGATGCGCCGCGTGAAGTAGCCCGCGGGATAGAGCGACACCATCTCGAACTGGAGGTTCAGCATGTCGGGCGTGACGAGGATGCGGCCCTGGTTGCCCTCGGTCGGCGTCATGAACTGGAAGCGTGCTTCGATCTCGCTGGCGCCGGCCGGGACATCGACGTGAAAAGCGTAGACCTCGCCTGCGTCGCGCTCCCATTGCAGGGTGCGGCCGCCTGCGGTGAAGGTCAGGCCCGCCAGCTTTTCGAGTTCGCCGCGCGGGGCGTGCTTGCCGGGCAACCATTGCGGGAACAGCAGGGTCATCCGGCCCGCCTGCACGACGGGGATGGTCTGGCGGACGGTCCAGATGCCTTGGCGGAGGTCGCTGACATCGACGTCGAGCCGCATCGTACCGGGAAACGCGACATCGCGGGCGGCGGGAATCGTCTGCGGAAACTGCACCGGCTGGGGCGCCGACAGCGGGACGATTTGAGCGAGGGCGGGGGAGGCGGCGAACAGCGCCGCGGCAAGATACAAGCTACGCATGACCCCCGCCTAGCCACGGCGGCGCGGGGCGGCTAGTGGCTGCGCCACATTCATGGCCCAGATCAACACGCCCCAACCCGTCCGCGGCATGCAGTCGCTCCTTGGCGAGGAAGCCGACCGCTTCGCGCATGTCGTCGCGACCTTCGAGCGCGTCCGCCGCCTGTTCGGCTTTCGCCGGGTCGAGGTGCCGGTGCTCGAGCCGACCGCAGTGTTCGCCCGCTCGCTCGGCGAGACGACCGACGTGGTGTCCAAGGAGATGTACACGTTCGAGGATCGCTCGGGCGACAGCGTCACGCTTCGGCCGGAGTTCACCGCCGGAATTGCGCGAGCGTATCTGACCGAGGGCTGGCAGCAGTTTGTGCCGCTGAAGGCCGCGACCCACGGGCCGGCGTTCCGTTACGAACGGCCGCAGAAGGGCCGCTTCCGGCAATTCCACCAGCTCGACGCCGAAATCCTCGGCGCGGTCGAGCCGCAGGCCGATGTCGAGGTGCTGAGCTTCGCCTCGCAGCTGCTGGCCGAGCTGGGTGTCGGCGGGAATGTGGTGTGCAAGCTTAATACGCTCGGTGATCCGGCAACGCGCGCGGCGTGGCGCGATGCGCTGCACGCGCATTTCGCGTCGCATCGCGCGGATCTGAGCGAGGACAGCCGCGACCGGCTCGACCGCAATCCGGTGCGGATCCTCGACAGCAAGGCGCATGCCGACTGGCCGATCGTCGATTCGGCGCCGGTGATCGACGACTTCCTGACCGCCGAAGCGAGCGACTTCTTCGCCGCGGTGACCGCCGGGCTCGACGCCGCCGGGGTGGCATGGGAGCGTGCGCCGCGGCTAGTCCGCGGGCTCGATTATTATCGTCACACCGCCTTCGAGTTCGTTACCGATGCGCTGGGCGCGCAGGGGACGGTGCTGGCGGGTGGGCGCTATGATGGCTTGGTCGAGGCATTGGGCGGTCCGCATACCCCGGCGATCGGCTGGGCGGCGGGGATCGAGCGGCTGTCGATGCTGATCGATGCGCCGGCACCGCAGACCGCCGAGATTGCGGTGGTGGCGGAAAATGCAGCGGTGGAAGCGGAAGCGATCGGGACCGCGGCGCGGCTTCGCGCCGCCGGCTTCGTCGTCGAGCTCTACGTGACGGGCAGTCCGCGCAAGCGATTCCAGCGCGCTTCCAAATCCGGTCCGGGCGCGGTGCTAGCCCTCGACGTGCGCGACGGCGAGCAAGTTCGCAACTTCAAGCCGTTTTCGCTGCCACAGGCTCGGATCGATCAGGCCCAGCAAGTCGCGACCGGCGCATGACGACCATTTCCTCCGAACGGATCGCGCAGATCGAGGCGCGGCGGCAGGAATTGTCGGCGATGATGGCCGGCGGCGATCTGCCGGCGGAGGAATTCGTCCGCCTGAGCAAGGAATATGCGCAGATCGAGCCAGTCGCGGCGGCGGCGCGTGAAGTGCGGCGGCTTCGGGCCGAGCGCGAGAGCCTTGGCACGATGACCCGCGACGGGGACGAGGAATTGCGCGCGATGGCGGCCGAGGAACTGGCGCTGATCGAGGCAGCGCTGCCGAAGGCCGAGCACACATTGGCATTGCAACTGCTCCCCAAGGACAGCGCCGACGAACGCGCCGCGATGCTCGAAGTGCGCGCCGGAACGGGCGGGGACGAAGCGGCGCTGTTCGCCGGCGATCTGCTGCGCATGTATCAGCGCTTTGCCGACGAATATGGCTGGAAGTTCGAGCTGATCAGCGCCTCGCAATCCGAGGTCGGAGGCTACAAGGAAGCGGTCGCCTCGATCAACGGCAACGGCGTCTTCGCGCGGCTGAAGTTCGAAAGCGGCGTGCACCGGGTGCAGCGCGTACCCGCGACCGAAAGCGGCGGGCGGATCCATACTTCGGCGGCGACCGTGGCGGTGTTGCCGGAGGCCGAGGAAGTCGACGTCCAGATCGACGACAAGGACCTGCGGATCGACGTCTATCGGTCGAGCGGTCCGGGCGGCCAGTCGGTCAATACCACCGATTCGGCGGTGCGTATCACACATTTGCCGACCGGGCTGGTGGTCATCCAGCAGGACGAGAAGAGCCAGCACAAGAACAAGGCCAAGGCGCTGAAGGTGCTTCGGACCCGCCTGTTCGAGCTGGAGCGCGAGCGGCTGGCGAGCGAGCGGGCGGGCGCGCGGCGGAGCATGGTCGGATCGGGCGACCGGTCCGAACGCATCCGCACCTATAATTTCCCGCAAGGTCGCGTGACCGATCACCGGATCAACCTGACGCTGCACAAATTGCCCGAAATCCTCGAAGGGCCGGGGCTGAAAGAGCTGACCGAGGCGCTGATTGCCGAGGACGAGGCGGAGCGGCTGGCCGGGCTCGAGGATGGCTGAGGCCAGCTCCTCATGAAAACGGTCGAGCGCGCGTTGCAGGAAGCGGTGCGGCGGCTGCCCGACTGCACCGACACGCCGCGGCTCGATGCCGAACTGCTGCTCGCCCACGCCTACGGGATCGAACGCGACGAGCTGCTGTTGCGCCCGCCGACCGCACCGGTACCGGCAGGCTTCGCCGACCTGCTCGACCGGCGCTGCGCGGGCGAACCGGTGGCGTACATCATCGGTCACCGCGCCTTCTGGAACATCGAACTGGAAGTCGGGCCGGGCGCGCTGATCCCGCGGCCCGACAGCGAGACGCTGATCGAGGCGGCGTGCGAGCATTTCGCCCGCGGCGACGGACCCGAGCGCATCCTCGACCTCGGCGCCGGGCCGGGCACCCTGCTGCTCGCCGCGCTCGACCAATGGCCGCGGGCGACCGGACTGGGCATCGATTCGAGCGAGGCGGCGCTGGCCTATGCGCAGCGCAATGCGCAGCGACTGGGCCTGGCGCCGCGGGCGCAGTTCCGCCGCGGGGACTGGGCGAAAAAGGTCACCGAGCGGTTCGACCTGTTGCTGTGCAACCCGCCTTACGTCGCCGAGAATGCCGAGCTCGGTCCCGGCGTGAAGGAGCATGAACCGGCCGAAGCGCTGTTCGGCGGCGCCGACGGGCTCGACGATTATCGCCGGCTGGCACCCGAAGTCGGGCGGCTGCTCGCGCCCGGCGGGCTGGCGGCGATCGAGATCGGCTATGACCAGGGCGAGAGCGCGGCGGCGCTGTTTGCCGCGCAAGGGCTCGAGCCAATGCTGGCGCGCGACCTTGGCGGGCGGCCGCGCGCGCTGCTGATAAAGGCCTGACGCAAAAAGACTTGGAAAAACCGCGGCTCGCGGCTACATCTTGCTCAGCACCGGTCCGCTTTGTGGAGCCGACCGAGGCAACCCCCTACTACCTCTTTCGGTTTTCGTGGCCCAGTGGCGCGACGGCCAGGACGAAACAGGGGCCTCCGGGAACGAGCGGTTCGTGCCCGGCACCGCAGCTCACGCGCTTCGAGGATTTGTTCGGCGCCAGTGGTCAAGGAACGTCACGCTTGATGAACAATCGCCAGGGCGGCCGCCGTCGCGGTCGTGGGGGTCAGCAGCCGCGAGGTATCGGGGGAGGCGGAGGCGGCGGTGGCCGCGATCAGCGCAGTCGGGGCAATGCCGCCCAGCTTCTCGAAAAATACAAGAACATGGCCCGCGACGCGCAGCTCGCCGGGGATCGTGTTCAGACCGAATATTATCTGCAGTTCGCGGATCATTATTTCCGCGTGCTGGGCGAAACCCGCTCGCGCTTTGAGGATCAGCGTCCCTCGCAGGACGATGAGGACGAAGGCGAGGACGAGGGCTTCGACGGCGAGGGCGACGAGGAATCGTTCGATCAGCCGCGGCAGGACCGCCAGGAGCGTCCCGAGCGGCAGGATCGTCAGCCGCGTGGTGATCGCTATGAGCGCCGTGATCGCAATCGCGACGACCGTCCGCGCGAGGATCGCCAGCCGCGCGAGGACCGGCCCCGTGAAGATCGCCAGCCGCGTGACGACCGTCCTCGTGAGGACCGCCAGCCGCGTGACGACCGTCCTCGTGAGGACCGCCAGCCGCGCGACGACCGTCCGCGTGACGATCGACCCCGCGAAGAGCGTCAGCCCCGCGAAGATCGCCAGCCGCGTGAGGACCGTCCTCGCCGCGAGCGGGCCGAGCGCCGCCCGCGTGCGGAGGAGCAGGTCGAGCCGGCAGTTGCCGAGCCGCAGATCGGCAGCGGGATCGCCGATTTCCTTCCGCCCGCGATCGGTCCAATCAGTGACGTGAGCCAGGATGAAGGCGAGGCCGAAGCACCCCGTCCGCGCCGCCGCACGCGCCGCAAGATCGAAGACAATGACGAGGGCGTGGCTCCGGCCGCCTGATCCTGCTGGCTGGCTGAGCCGGCAGCACCATTGACGATCATGTAACAATATTACAGGCTCCTTCCCGACATTAGGGGAAGGAGCCTGTTGATGCGTCTGCTCGTGGCACTTGTGGCAGCGGCCGCCGCGCCGCTTTCCGCCCAGTCGACCGCCCCGCAGGCGATCCCCGCCCCCAATGCGAGCGGGCAGGGCGATGTCGCGGTCACCATCTACAACAACGATCTCGCGCTGGTGCAGGACCGGCGCGATCTCACGCTGCCCGCGGGACGCTCGCGGCAGGAGTTTCCCGACGTATCGGCGCGGATCCGGGCGGAAACCGTTACCCTGACCGGAAGCGGCATCGGGATCGTCGAACAGAATTTCGATTACGATCTGCTGAGCCCGTCGGCGCTGATGCAGAAGGCGGTGGGGGAGACCATCACCCTCGTCCGGGTCAATCCGGCGACCGGTGCGGAAACGCGCGAGCGGGCGCGGGTGCTGGCGGCCAATGGCGGCGTGGTGCTGCAGATCGGTGAGCGGATCGAAGTGCTGCGCGACGACGGGCTGCCGGTGCGGGTGATCTTCGACAAGGTGCCGGAGGGCCTGCGTCCGCGCCCGACGCTGTCGGTGACCCTCACCGCACCGCGCGCCGGGCGGCAGCCGGTGACGCTGACCTATCTGACGCCGGGGCTGGCCTGGGATGCCGATTATGTCGCGCTGTTCGACGAAGCCGCCGGGCGGATGGACGTGCAGGGCTGGATCACGCTGAACAACCGCAGCGGGACGGCCTATCGCAATGCCGACGTGGTGCTGGTCGCGGGATCGGTGGGCAATGCCGAGCAGCGGAGCCGCTACCCGTCGCCGCCACCATCGGCTGACGTCATGGCGGCGGGCACCGACAGCGCGACCCGGGCGCGGGTGGGCGACTTCTATCTTTATCCGCTTCCGCAGCGAACCACGATCGCGCAGGCGCAGCAGAAGCAGGTCAGCTTTCTCGACGTCAGCGGGACGCCTGCAACCCGGGCTTACGAATATCGCAACCAATGGCTCGGCACGACCGAGCAGCCGGTCAGCGCCAATTCGGTGCTGCGCTTTTCCACGGGGAGCCGTCAGGGTCTTGGCGATGCGCTGCCGGCGGGGACTGTGCGGGTCTATCAGCGCGATACCCGCGGCACCCCGCAATTCGTCGGCGAATCGCGGATCGGCCACACGCCGATGGGCAGCGATCTTGGTCTGACGACGGGGCAGGCGTTCGATATCAAGGTGCAGCCGACGGTGACCGAGCGGACTCGGCTGAGTTCCGATGGAAGCCGGTGGCGAACCGCGATGCGCTATCGGCTCACCAATGCCTCGCCGCGGGCGGTGACGGTGGATTTGCTGCAGGACGGATTAGGGGGCGACACGCGGATCGTCAGTGAAAGCCAGACGAGCGAGCGCCGCAGCGCCAACGCCGCGCTATGGCGGGTGACGGTGCCGGCCAATGGCGAGGCGAACGTGACCGCCACCGTCGACTCGCGCTTTTAGGCCGATGCGGGCCGCCGCGCTGTTGGCGCTGTGCCTCGCCGGCCCGGCGCTCGGCCAGACGGTGATCACCTCGCCCGCGCCGGAGCGGGTCAGGGTGACGATCTATCGCGATCAGAGCCGCGGCAATGAACGGCCGCAACGCCAGTGGCTGAACGGCTATGCGCTGATCAGCGAAACCCGCGCCATCGCCATCCCCGCCGGTGAAACGGACTTGCGCTTCGAGGGCGTCGCGAGCGGCATCGTCCCGCAAAGCGCGATCGTCGGCGGCATTCCTCAAGGTTTGCTCGAGCGAAATCGCGATGCGCTGCTGTTGTCGGCGGGGAGCCTTGTCGACCGCACGCTCGGCCAGCGGGTCAGCCTTCGCCGAACCGACCGCGCGACGGGCGAGGTAACGGAGCAGGACGCGGTGGTGCGCACGGGCAGCGACGGCGGCGTGGTGCTGCAGACTGCCGCAGGGGTCGAAGCGCTGCGCTGCACCGGACTGGCCGAGACGTTGGTGTATGACCGCGTGCCTGCCGGCCTGTCGGCGCGCCCAATGCTGTCGGTCCGGGTCCGCGCTAGGCAGCCGCTAAACGCTACGGTGACCTTATCGTATCTCGCTACCGGGTTCGACTGGCAGGCGGATTATGTGGCGTTGTTGTCGCCCGACGAGCGGACCGTGCAGCTTCAGGCGTGGCTGACCCTCGCCAGCACCGACGAGACGAGCTTTGTCGGCGCGACCACACAGGCTGTCGCGGGACGGGTCAACCGCGAGCGGACCGATGTGCCGCCGGTCTCGGCCCCGCCGCTGCGGCTGCAATGCTGGCCGGCGGCGACGACGACCACGCTCGTCAGGGGTCCCGACGGCGAATTCTATGCCGACGCGGAGTCATTCCCGATCCCGCCACCGCCTCCCCCACCGCCCCCGCCGATGGCGGCAGAGATCGTGGTGATGGGGTCCCGAATCATGGCCGAGCGCGAGCGGCTCGGCGATCTGCAATTGTATCGCATTCCCGAACCGGTGACGGTCGCGGCCAAGGCGCAGAAGCAGGTCGGGTTGATCGATCAGCCGGTGGTCAAGGTGCAGCCGGTTTATCGCTTTTTCTTCGATGCCGAGGATTCGGATGGCGACGAGGAAGGACAGTTGGTCCTGCGCGCGCAGAATCGTGCCTCGGATGGCCTCGGCCTGCCCCTGCCGGCCGGAAACCTCGTGCTGTTTGCGACCGGGGCAAGCCGTCCGCTGATGATCGGCGAAGGATCGGTCCGGGACACCGCGGTCGGCGAAAAGGTCGAAGTGAACGTCGCGACGTCAGGCGGCGTGCGGGCACGGCTTGGCGGAGAAGGTTCGGAACGGCGTTCGCTGACCCTGACCAACGATCGCTCGGTTCCGGTCGCGGTCGAGGTCGAGCTTGGCCGCGACGACGGGGTGTCGATCGACGCGCCGAAGCTCATCCGCCGCGACGGCAAGCTGCTGTGGCTTGTAACCGTTCCGGCGAACGGCACCGCGACGCTGGCTTATCGCCTCCGGCGCTAGGCTGCCGGCGGATCGACCGGGCGGGGGCGGTGCTGGGCGTCCAGCGCCACGAAGGTGAAGAGGCCCTCGGTAACCTTGATCTGCCGCGCCCCGCCATCGCGGTCGGCGATGACTTCGATCCGGATCGCCATGCTGGTTCGTCCGACCCGCTCGACCGTCGCGTAGACGCTGATGAGGTCGCGAAGTTCGATCGGCGCGATGAACTCCATCCGCTCGATCGCCACGGTGGCGACGGCGCCCTGCGCGCGGCGCGAGGCGACGATGCCCGCGGCGATATCCATCTGGCTCAGCACCCAGCCACCGAAGATGTGGCCGTTCGAGTTGATATCGCTTGGCCCCGGGGTGATCCGAAGCGTCGGCTGGCGGGGGTCGTTGTTGGTCAAAGCTCGTCCTTGTCGATGAGAATCTCGTCCGGGGTGCGACTGGCTTCCTCGTCGTGGCCCGAGCCCGAGCTGAGAAAGGTCAGCGTCATCAGCGCCGCGCCGAGGAGCACGCTGAGCCCGGCGCCGAGCGCGGTGGCGATCAGCATGTGGATCTTGGTTTCCGATTCGCCCTGGGTCACGAAGAAGACGGCCGCGGCCGCGGTCAGGACCGAGACCAGGGCCATCCACCGCATGATCCGGCGAAAGCGCTGCCACTGGGAGCGCCGGAGCGAGGGGATGGGATCGGGTTGCGGCATGATGGCTTCCCTTTGTGCGCCGAAGATGAGACCTTCAACCCCGGCAATCATCCACACGAGGGAGTGAGCACGCCATGACCATCGCCGCCGTTCTGCAGAGCAAGGGAACCAAGGTCGCCACGGTCGCGCGCGACGCGACACTGAGCGAGGCTGCGAGCCAACTCAATCGCAACAAGATCGGTGCGCTGGTGGTCGTTGGCGCAAGGGGCGAGGTCGAGGGCGTATTGTCCGAGCGCGACATCGTGTCCTGCCTTGCGGCGCATGGCGACGAGCAGCTCGGCCGGCGGAAGGTCGCGGATGCGATGACGGCGCCCGCCATCACGGTGGGGCCGGATTCGGAAGTGCTGAGCGCGCTTGCGCTGATGACGGCGCGGCGGATTCGGCACCTGCCGGTCGTGACGGAAGGGCGTTTGGCGGGAATCGTGTCGATCGGCGACCTGGTGAAGTGGCGGATCGACCGGATCGAGCGCGAAGCCGAGGCCATGCGCACCTACATCCAGACCGCCTGACCAACTTTTTTCAGGTCACTGCAGCCAGACCCCTATACATAGACTCGCGCGCGACCTCGAAAAATCGAGCGAAAACTTGAAGTTGGGGGGTTGCGCGAATCTCAGGCGGGGCTAAATGCGGCTCCAGCAACGGACGCAGCGGCCTCGGCCCAGTGTTCGGAAGCACCGGACAGACAGGCTGATCGGCCGCTTCTTCCGAAAGGAAGGTTCAAGCGGATCGATCGCTCGCCACCAGGCGGGAGGTCAGAAAGTCCGGGGCTGCTGTGGAAGGGTTCGCTCTTCACGGTCAGCTTGTGTGGCAATGT